>DASYRL010000013.1:0-12878 GCA_036004445.1 bacterium | reverse complement strand
AAGCATGATGGGAAGGAGCAGTGCCACCTCCTGCGCCCGGCTGCCCGGCAGCAGCCCCACCACGCGGGAACCGGCACTGAGGCCGAGGCGCGCCCTGCGGATGTCCAGATCCCACATGGGCCGGACCATGTCAACGGCGGGATGGCCCACAAACCGCACGTCGGCGCCGGCCGCCTCGTACGCGGTCGCTTCAAATGGGAGTGTGGCCAGCAGCCGCATGCCCAAGGCGGCGATGCGGCGGCCACGGTTTCCCTTTCGGACGGAGACCATTGGCGGGAAGTAGTACGCAACGGGCGGGTGGCCGCGCAGCGCCGCCGCCACCCGCAGATTGAACCCAGGAAAGTCGACGAGGACGAGCAGATGCGGCTGGATCCGACGCACGGCCGCGATCACGTCGCGGAGCCGCCTCAGGTACTGGCGCACCCGCAGCACCGGAACGACGTGTCCGATCACCCCCCAGTCGGAACTGTCGAAGAGCAGCGCGGCGCCGGCATCAGCCATCCGGACCCCTCCCACGCCAGTGATCTGCAACGGATGGGGTCGGCGCTTCAACTCCGCAATCAGCAGGGCGGCCTGGATGTCGCCGGAAACCTCTCCCGCCACGATGAATACGGTCCGGGGTCCGGGGTCTGGGGTCTGGGGTCTGATCAGAGATCGACTCCAGCAATGGCAATCCCGGCAGCGTCGGCGGCGGCGACCGCGGCCCCGCGATCGAGCAGCAGCGTCCGAGCGGCCTCCAGCGCGAGCACCGCAGCGCCAGCATCTCGCATCGCCGCAATCGTCTCCGGACCGGCGGCGGGGAGGTCAAATCGCATGTCCTGATCAGGCCGTGCGACCTTGACGATGACGCATCCCTGCGCATGCGCCCCGGCGCGGCGGATCGTCGCATCGGTCCCCTCGGCGGCCTCGACCGCCACCACGACGCCGTGGGCCACGGCAATCGTCTGGCCAATTTCCGCAGCGGCCAGCGCCCGCGCGATACCGATCCCCCGATGGATATCCTCCTGCTGCTCCGCACTCAGCCCCCGTGTGGTGAGCACACCGCGGGGAGTGGCGAGGTCGGGGCGCACGTCCAGCGGGCCGCGCACCAGGATGCCCTGGCCGGCCAGGAGCTCGATCCCGCGACGGAACAACGATTGACCGGGCAGGGCGGAACCGGACGCGAGGAACTCGCGAAATGCCGCATCCGCGCGGTCGGTCGGCGGAATGCGCGGGACCCCGCCGGCAAAGACGAGCTCACGCACGCGGTGTTCCCGCAGTACCGTCAGGATGCGCTCGAGATCGCCGTAGCCGATCTCGTAGCGGTGGTCGGCCAGCGCCGCCAGCTCACCGCTGGCACCGGCAAGAGAGAGGAGGACGAGGCCGCGGCCGGTCGATTTGACCCCTTCCGCCAATAGGACCGGCAGCCGGCCGGACCCGGCAATCAGTCCGACCGCCACGGCGACTCCGTCGCCTCTCGGCGCGGCGGCATTCCGCCCGACCACGGCACGATTCCGCGTCGATGCGTTCCCCCCGTCAGAAAAACCACCATTTCGCGCACGAACGGATCGCTGCCGAGCTCGGCGTCCATGCGCGCCAGCGCGGTCGGCAGGGCCAGGCGCTGACGGTACAGCAGGGCGAACGCCTGCTTGAGGGCGTTGCGGTGCGCGGCAGCCACCCCGGCCCGGGTGAGCCCGACCGTATTGAGCCCGTAGGCGCTGGCCGTGGGTCCCGCCGTGACCACAAACGGCGGCACGTCCTGGCGCACGATCGACACCGGCCCCACCATCGCCAGGCGGCCGATGCGGACATACTGGTGCACCCCCACCAGCCCGCTGATGTTGGCCTGGTCGTCGACGACGACGAACCCGGCCAGCAGCGACCCGTTGACGATGACCGCGTCGCGGCCGATACGGCAGTTGTGGCCGACATGCGCGGCCGCCATGAGCAGGTTGTCGTCGCCGATCTCGGTCGCCGTCCCGGCGCCGAACCCGCGGTGGATCGTCACATGCTCGCGGATGACGTTGCGGTCGCCGATCCGGACGAACGCACGCTCGCCGGCGTACTTGCGGTGCTGCGGCGCGCCGCCGATGACCGAGCCGGCATCGATGAAGTTGCCCGCGCCGACGCGCACGTCCTCGAAGATCACGACGTGCGGCCCGATCCGCGTCCCCCCGCCGATGGTGACGCGGGGACCGATGACCGCGTACGGTCCGATCTCGGCGCCCTCCCCCAACTCGGCTGAGGGATCGACCACCGCAGTGGGATGCACGGTCACGGTCATACTGTAGTATCCCCGGCCACGCTCGTGAACTCCGCCTCCGCGGCCACGACCCCGTTGACCGTGGCCTGGCCGGTGGTCCGCCCCACGCGTCCTTTGAGCCAGACGACCGAGACCTCCATGACCAGCCGGTCGCCGGGCCGGACCGGGCGGCGAAAGCGCGCGTTCTCGATGCGGGCGAAGTACGGTGTGCGGTCGGCGAACTGCGGCGCGCGGAGAATCATGCAGGCGGCGGTCTGCGCGATCGCTTCGAGGATCAGCACGCCGGGCATGACCGGCTGACCGGGAAAGTGGCCGGCGAAGAACCACTCGTCACCGCGCACCTGATACTCGCCCACGATCCGCCGCGCGTCCTCGTCGAACTCGAGGATACGGTCGACGAATAGGAACGGTGGGCGGTGGGGGATGATGTGCTCGATGTCTTCGCGTTCCAGGATCATGTCGCTTCCGTCTCCAAGATCCGGCGTGCCAGTGCGACGTGCAGCGTATGTCCAGCCGCCACCGCGATGACGTGCGCGCGCAACGGGCGACCCAACAGCGCCACGTCGCCCAACAGATCGAGCACTTTGTGCCGCGCGGGTTCATCGGGAAACCGACTCGGCCACAGGTAGCCGTCCGGTCCCAACCCCAGGGTGTTCTCTTCCGACGCACCGAGGGCGAGGCCTTCCGCCCGGAGTCCGTCCAGTTCGCGGGCGAACCCCCACGTGCGCGCCGGCGCAAGATCCCGGGCGAAGGCGCGCGGCGGGTCCGGGACGTCGACCACCTGGGTGCCCAGCGCGGACAGTCCCGTCGGGACGACGTAGGTGACCCGCAGCTCGGTGGAGGGTATCGCCAGCACGGACGAGGTGCCATGGGTCACCCATGCCGGATGGCCCAGGACGACGGGGGGCCACGACGCGTCCTGCGCAAGGAGTCCGGCGGCCTGGAATGCGTGGACGTAGGGTTGTGCGCTTCCGTCCATCACGGGGAGTTCGTCGCCCTCGACCTCAACGCGCAGATTCGCGATGCCCAGCGCGTGCGCGGCGGCCAGGAGGTGCTCGACGGTGCGGACCACGCGGCTTCCCCGCCCAAGGCTGACCCCGCGCCGCGTGCCGACGACGGCATCGAGGCGTGCGGGGATCTCCGGCCCGCCGGCTGCAGCCGCGAAGACGATGCCGGTATCCACAGGCGCCGGGAGGCAGCGCAGCCGGGCGGGTTGCCCGGAGTGCAGCCCGCGTCCGGCGAGACCGCACGGCCCGGCGATCGTACCCTGGCGGGGAACGGTCACTTGGGGATGCTCTGCACGGCCAGCCGGACGGGATAGAATGACCCGGCCGCCGGCATCGTCAGCATCTCGACGATGCGCGTGTCGTGGGGAGCGACCTCCAAGGACGTCAGCACACGGCCCTGCCCCACGCGGAGGAGCCCAAAGTCGACTGGCCATCCATCAATCAGCAGCATCCCGCGCGCGGGGCCATTGAGGGCCTCGGCGGTGATCTCGAATGCCACCGGACCATCGAGGGGATTGATGAGCTCGACGATCAGCCGGTAGAGGATGCCGTAGTCGCCGCGGAGCCGCTCGCCGGTGGCCGGATCGTCAGGCGTCACCACGGCGCCCAGGTCGGTGAGCACGACGCGCTCTCCATCGCGCACCGTCCGCCCCAGACGGACCTCGGCGATCCGGAATACCCCGCGCGGGTGCGCCACGGCGGGTTGGTTGACCTCGGTGGTGACCGTCCGTGCCAGCAGCCACGGCGCCCGGATGTGGACGGAGACCGTCACCTGCGCGCCGCGCAGGAGCTGCGCCTGCAGCAGACCGGTCACCAGCGCGCCGGGCGGAGCGTCGACGACCGCGAACGTGTACGCGCGGCGGCCGGGAAGATCCAACACGAGCCCCTGCCCCGCGGCGAGCCGGCGCACGAACCGCGCGGTGGCGGCTCCTCCGGCATACATGACGTCGTTGGAGGGACCGGCGGCTGCACCGGTCAGCACGACCACCGCCGGCGCCTCGGCCGGATTGGCCAGGGTGACCGTGATCACCTTGCGGGTGGCCGCGCCGTTGCGATGATGGTAGAGCAGGCGCACCGATTCATCCGGCGCGACGGCCTCTTCGAACAAGAGCCCGTTGGCGGTGACCGTCTCGGGACGATTGCTGACCAGCAGGCGCGCCGGCGTTGCCAGGTCCATGGGCACGTTGGTGACCGCGGCCCAGACGTCGCCGGACACCGCGGTGGCCATGGGGTTTCGGACCGCGACCCGGACGCGGATTCGCGAACGCTCCCCGGGCCGCAGCGGCGGCGGGTCGACGGCGTCGATGCTGATCTGCGATCCGGGTCGCGCGGTGGTTGCACGCAGGATCGCCTGGCGGATGCCGTCGCGGATGATCTGCGGGTCTGCCGGATTCCCTGTCACCTCGACGGTGACCCCGGCGGGCAGGCGCGCCGCTGCGGGCCGTGAGGCACCGGATCCTACGCCTGCGGCGGCCGCGCAGAAGGCGGCGGCGAGTCCGGCCGCGAGCCAGCGGCGGGCCGCAGGCCCTGAGCGAGCGCACCGAGCGCCGCCGCGCGCTCGCGAGGGCGTGGCGGTCGAAGGGATCACGGGGAAGGATCGGAGACTCGTGGAGGGCGGCGTGCGGAAATCCCCGCAGCGCGCTCGAGCGCCCGGAGCCGCTCGACGAGCTCGGGCAGGCGGCGCAGGATCGCGCTGGCCTTGAGCTCGTCCCGATGCGCGAACGCCGGCGATCCCGAGACCACCGTTCCCGGCGACACGTCGGAGAGCGCCGCTGCGCGGGCCAGCAGGACGGCGCCGGCACCGATGGTGACGTGATCGACGACACCGGCCTGGCCTGCGAGGACCGCATGATCTCCCAGCGTCGCACTGCCGGAAATCCCCGCCTGGCCGGCGATGACGACGTGGCGGCCGATCGTGACATTGTGAGCCACCTGCACGAGGTTGTCGATCTTCGAACCGGCGCCGATCCGCGTCTCGCCGAGCGTGGCGCGGTCGACCGCGGAGTTGGCGCCGATCTCGACGTCGTCCTCGATGACGACGCGGCCGACGTGCGGGATCTTCACGCGCCGTTCTCCGTCCTCGGCGTAGCCGAACCCGTCGGCGCCGATGACCACGCCCGAGTGTAGAATCACCCGCGCGCCGATGACGCAGCGATCGTAAATGGTCACGTGCGGATGCACGAGGGTCTGCGCGCCGATCGAGACGGCCGCCCCGATGGCGCAGAGGGCGGAAATCACCACGCCGTCGCCGATCAACGTCCCGTCGCCGACGACGGCATGGGGACCGATGGCGACGCCGGAGCCCAGCGCGACGCCCTCCCCCAACACGGCGGTCGGGTGCACACCCGGTGCAACCGGCGCGGCCGGATGGAGCCCCCCAATCGCCCGCGCAAACGCCAGGCGCACATTTGACACGACGAGAGCGCTCGCGCGGCCGGGAACGAGATCGCCGGAGATCAGCACCGCCGGCGCGCCGGCGCGTTCGGCGGCGGCGAGCTCGCGCGGTCCCCGCGCCATCACGAGGGTGTGGGGACCGACCTGGTCCGGTTCGGCGACCGAGGTGACCTCGACGTCGCCGTCGCCGACCACGCGACCACCAACAATGTCAGCAAGCTCACGGAGTTTCATGCCGGGGAACAGGGAACCGGGAACAGGGAACCGGGAACAGCGAACCAGGCCGGTCTGATCCCTGATCCCTGATCCCTGTTCCCGCAGGTCATTTTAGTTTGGCGATGACGTCGGCGGTGACGTCCATGCCGCCGTAGGTCGTGGCGTTTTTCACCAGCACCAGCTTCAGGCGCCGCTCTTTGGCCACTTCGGCGACCACCTCGCGGATCCGGTCGCCCAGGCGCTTCTCAAGTTCTTGCTTCATTTTCTGCAGATCGCGCATATAGAGCTGCCGGCGGGCCTCGATTTCCACGACGGGCAACTGGGGGCCGAGCAGCCGGAGGTCCTCCGCCATGGCCCGCTCGCGCTCGCCCAATTGTTTCTGAAATGTCAACGCCAGCACGCTCTCATTGAGGACCCGGTCCGAATCGACCACCGCCACCCGCGGCGCTCCGCACCCCGCCGCGAGGACCGCCAGCGCCACCATGATGATTACGATTGGCGTTTTCATCTGCCTCACCGCTGCCTCAGTCTCTGCACGACGCTGCCGGTGATGTCTGCCGCGCTGACGTTGACCACCAGATGCGTGAGCACCGTATCAATGCCCTGCTGGGCTGCCAGCGACGCCACCTCGATCCGGACGTCGGCCAGGATGGTGTCCTGCAGCCGCTGACGCTGGTCCAGCAGCGCCACGCGCTGCGCCTGGAGGCGCTGCACCCGCTCTCCCAGCCCGGTCACCACGACCCGCTGCTGGCTGCGCAGCTGTGACTCCGCCGTGGCAATCAATCGCCGCTGCCGCTCGGCCATCTGGCGCTGGAACTGCCCCTGCCGTTCGGCCGCCGTCTTGGCCAGTGCCGCCGCCAGCTCAGCCTGCTTCGAGGCCATCCGGTCCCGGAACTCGGTATTCAGCGTCTCCTGCAGTGCCTTCAGCCGGTCGTTGACCTCAGCTTCCTTTGTGCGTCGGAATGTCTCGAACTCTTCACCGAGGGACTCCCGCAGGTCGGCGATGCGCGCCTCGCGCTCGCTCTGCAGCAGCTGGATCTGCCGCAGGATCTGCCTGGCCTCGTCCTCCGAGCGCAGCCCCGCCACCTCGGCCCGGAGCCGGAGGTTCAGGATCGGGTATGAGTACTCTTCCATGATGGCCAGCTCGCCGGTCCGCAGCTTGGCCTGCAGCTCGTTCTCCTTGGCATCGAGTACTGACTCCGCCTCAGCCGTAATCTGCTTGCTGGCCGTCTGGAACTTGCT
This sequence comes from bacterium, assembly GCA_036004445.1. Lineage (GTDB taxonomy): Bacteria > Sysuimicrobiota > Sysuimicrobiia > Sysuimicrobiales > Kaftiobacteriaceae > DASXUC01. The sequence continues at coordinate 5,777 of DASYRL010000013.1, read as the reverse complement.
CTGCTGCTCGGCCCGGATCTGGGCGGCCAGGCTGTCCAGCCGGCGGCGGCTCTCCGCGCGCAGCGCCGTGAGTTCCTGATCGATGCTGCGCCGCAGCGCGGCGGCTTCCTGATCGAGCGTCTTCTTCAAGCCTGCCGCCGTCGACGAAGACGGACGAGCCGGTGGAGGCAGGATGGTGGCCGACGCCATCTCGACGTCGATGCGCTGGATTGCCGCGTTGATCTGCTCGAGTTCTGGCCAGCGGGGATGCGCACGGAGCACGGCCTCAAGATCGACGATGCCGATCTTCGCCTGCCGCGCGGCCGGCGGCGGCGGGGGCGGCGGCGCGGCGGCGCGCGGCCGACACCCGGCGAACAGCGTCACCGCGCAGACCAGTGCGCTTGCTGCGGCGATCCGGCGGATCACTTACTCCGTCCGACCTGTTCGATGACGGCATCGGTCAGATCCGTGCCGCCGAACAAGACGGCGCTGCGCTCCAGCACGATCGTGAACCCGCGGTCCTTGGCGACCTTGTCCACGGCCGCGCGGATGTCTTTGTCCAAACCAGACAGCAGCTCTTCGCGGCGGCGAACAAACTGCTCCTGGATTTGACGGTCAAGCTCCTGGCGCTGGGCCGGGGTCATCGTCCGCGCCCTTGAGGCGAACTCTCGCTGCTTCGCCGCGAGAAACTCCTGTAGCGCGCGCTCCGAGGACGCGCGCCGCGGGTGACCGTCCAACGCTTTCCCGAGGTCGACATACGCAATCGAGAACGATTGCCCGAGCACGGGCTCGCCGCGCCACACGAAGAACCCGATGACCACCGCCGCCACGACGACCAGGGCGGTGATGGTCAGGGCGAGACCCGAAATTCGCCTGCCTCGAATCCGCATCAGTTCCCTCCTTGAGGAAATCGTCCCTATTCTAGCAGTTGAAGGTTGAAAGTTGGAAGTTGAAAGTCGCTTCCAACCTTCAACATTCAACTTTCAACTGCCGTGTGTGGTTTAGAGGTTGCTTGTGAGGCGCAGCCAGAAATGGCCGCGCGATGTCCCCACGAGCTCTCCGGAGAGAAATTCACTGAACCGGTAGATCAGTGCGCCCTCGGCGGTCTGGCGGCGGAAATCCCATGCGGCGCGCAGGCTGAGGTCGCTGCCGAGCCTCGTCGTGGTCCAGGCGGAGACCGCGTTGTTGCTCAGCGCGTAGCTGACGCCGACCGTCGTCGACGGCGACAGCGCATACGCGGCGCCCACCGTCCAGCGCAGCGCCAGCGTGTTCGGCACGACCCGCAGCTCGGCGAACCCTTCCAGCCCGGGGGCGACGACCCGGCCGACGTGCACGCCGATGCGCGGTCCGGGCGCGCTGGTGCCCACGCTGAGCTGGGCCTCGACGCGCGCGCGATACACGACGGAATCGGCGAGCACGATGACGCGGGTGGCTTCGCCGGCATCCAGCATCGTCGTGGCGACGATCCGGTACCGAACGGCGGGTGGAAACTCGGCCAGGGCGCGATCGATGAGGGCCGCCAGTGGCGCGGCCCGTTGGCGCACGAACTCCACCGGCAGGCCGCGCAGGGGATCGGCCATCGCCGCCACGTCCGCCTCGTAGTCGTCGAGGACGACGAGCGGGATGGACGTCGAGCGAAAGGTCACGGCGATTCCGCGGACCACGCGGGAATCCCGCGCGACGACCGTCACGTCCACCACCGTAAGATCCCCGGGGCGGACGCGGACGACCGCTGTAAATCCTGGCGCGAGTCGCTCGACCACGTCCCGCGCGAGCGGTTCGAGCACCGCGGCCGCCCACGGCAGGGCGGCGATAGGCAGGCCGGCGTACAGCTCGCGCAACGGGTCGGCGGCGCCGGCGCGCAGCGGGACGGTCACCATCGGGGCGATGCGCGCGTCGACCGTGGGTGCGGCCGGGAGGACGTCGACGCGGGTGATCACGGGGCCCACGGGACGGAACGCGACGCTGACCGCCGTCACCGCGCCGAGCTGCAGGGCGACACTGCGGACGGCGTAGCCTGGAACGATGCGGTCGATCACCGCGCCGAGGGTCTCCTCCAGCCGTGCTTGGACCGGCCGCAGCTGCTCGATCGGGCGGCCGACGACCAGCCGGTCGGCTGCGGCCTCAACGGTCGCGGCCAGCCGCTCGAGGATGCTCCGGTGCGGGGCGGGCCCCTCGATCGTGACTCGCGTCTCGAGGCGCTGCACGTCGGCCTGTCCCAGGGCCGGGGCAGGCACGGTAGCGAACCCAAGCGCACCCGCCAGGAGGGCGATCAGCCACCAGCGGAACGCATGCATGCGCACGGCCCGGCGGATTCGCATCACCCTTTAATATCCACGGTGGCGGGCGCGTTGTACCCGCCAGGGGATTAGAAGGGGGACCCGATGGTGATCCAGGTCTGCGTTGAGCCCTGACCGAACGCGATGTCCAGCCGGACCGGTCCGAACGGCGTCTTGATCGCCGCCCCCACGCCGTACCCAAACCGAACGTCGTTGAACCGGATCGGCGCGTTTCCGACGTCCGCGAAGACGATTCCCTGCACTTCACCGAGTTCTTTGATGAAGGTCCCAAGTGGGAAGTGGTACTCCAGGTTCGCAACAAACATGCTGTTGCCCCGCAGCGCGCCGAACGGCAGCGAGCGGACCGAGGATGACCCCCCCAGCGCGAACTGGTCCTGGACGGGGATGTTGCCCGAACCAATTCCGGCTGCCGCGCGGGCAAGGATGAACGCATTCCCGCCCGTGGGAAACAGACGCAGGTAATCGAAGTTCGTCTTGGTGAAGCCGAACTGGCCTCCCAAGAATGGCAGGCCCACTTCGAGCGCCAGGGACCGCCGCTCCCCCGCCGTGGGACTCTGGGGGTCATTCAGCGTGGTGCGCGAGGCAGCCGCCGTAAGGCTGATGACACGACCCGGTGTGAGCCGCCGCGGCGGGACCTTCGGGCTCTTCGGCTTCTCGGGGTCTCGCGGCAGGATCGTGAACTGGGTGTCCTCGCTGCGCAGCCGGAGCAGGATGAGGGTTTGGCTGCCGAGCGGCCGGCTGACCGCGGCCGACGAACCGGTCCGCGAGAGCTGATAGCGCGAGTACACTTTGCCGCTGCCGCGGAATTCCACCTCGAGGCTCGATCGGGAATAGAGCGCCAAGTCTAAGGATGTTTGGTGGCTGTCGAGGTACGGCTCGCGAAAGGAAATGTCATAGTTGAACATCGCGGGCGCCCCGCGCTCCAGGAGGGCGCGCTGGACCCGCACCGACAGCGTCTGGCCGAGCCCGCGCCAGTTGCGATCCTGGTACTCGACGAAACCGAGCAGGCCCTGCAGCGTGCTGTACCCCACTCCGCCGGAGATCGAGTTCGTCCGCGCTTCTTCCACTTCGATGACCAAGACGATAGCTTCGGGGTCTGTCCCCGGCTCGGGCTGGGCGCGAAGCGACTCGAACAGGCCGAGCTGCGACAATCGCTGGAGGTTGGCGTTGAGCTCGTTGATGTTGAAGACCTGGCCCGTCTTGATCGTCAGCAGGCGCTGGACGATGCGTGGGTTCGTACGGTTGAGCCCGCGGAACCGGATCGCCTCGATCTGTCCCTCCGCGATCCGGATACGCAGCCGCCCCCCGTCCACCGGGATGATGCTGGTGTCGGCGACGCGGGCGAGGACGTAGCCCTTATCCTCATAGAGTTTCTCCACCGCCGCCACGCCGTCGCGCATCCGCCGGACGTTGAGCACCTGCCCGATCGGAATGTCGAGCGCTTTGACGATGTCCGCGGTTGGGATGACGGTGTTGCCGTCGACGATGATCTGCGTGACGACCGGATTCTCGATGACCAGGAAGATCACCCGTACGCCGTCGGTGACGCGCTCGATCCGGGCGGTGGCGTCGGCGAACAGCCCCATGTCGATGATGGCGCGGATGTCCGCCTGGACGTCCTCCTGGCGAAGCGGCGCGCCGATCTTGGTCTGCGTGATGCGGGCGGCGATGTCCGCCGCCGGCACGTGCTGGTTCCCGCGGATCTCGATCGCACGGACGATTTCCGCCGGCGGCGCGGGCGGCTGCGCCGGCGGCTGGGCGGGCGGCTGCGCGGGCGGCTGCTGCTGGGCCACCGCCGCCGGTCCGGAGGCGCTGGGCCGGGCGGAGATTTCCGAGGCCGGCCACGCCAGCATCACGATGATGGCGCAGAAGATCACGATCGAGCGCGCAGTGGACACTACGTTCCTCCTGAAGGGCGAGTTGGAGTTGAAGGTGTATCTACGGGCCGGTTCCCCGGAGCGCCTGGTTCGCGGCCAGCACCATGTCTATCAAGTCTACCTCAGAAAGGACGAATGGAGCGGCCGGGCTCAGTGCCGGCGCCGGCACCGGCGCCGTGATCGTCAACGGATGTGCGGCGGGCGTGATCGCCGGCGTGACGGTTGGCGCAGCGACGGCCGCCGCGGGCCGCAGCGGCGCTGCGCTGGCGCGCGGAGGGGCCTGCGGCGCGGTCCGCAGCGTGCGGGGACGAACCTCCGGACGCGCGACCTGCACGGGCGCGCGCGGGGCGGGCGTCACCGACATCAGCGACAGCACGGCCCCAACATTCGATGAGAAGCGGACCACCGCGGGCCCGTCGACGACCGCGGCGTCGGCGGGAACTGCGGCCGGACGGAGCGTCCAGACCGATGCCATGGTTGCGGCGGCCAGCGTCACCCAGGGGACCCACCGGCGCATCGCCGGCCGCGGGGCGGACGGGCGGTGCCGTGACCACCCCCCGGTTTCCAACGCGACGCGCATCTCGGCGTCGGCCAATGACAGGGTCATCAGCCCGCCGGCCACGTCGCCGTCGGCGCACTGCGCCTTCGCGCGGTGCAGCCACCGTTCGGCGAACCCGATCCGCGCAATCACTTGGGCATGGCCCATGTCCACAGACATCGCCTCCGTTCTATTATCCATACGCGTTCCTCGGATGGTGCATCTCATCGCGCACGATCTCCCGGACGCGGTCGAGGGCCTGCTTCTGCAGCCGGTAGAAGTGGGACAGGCTGATCCTCAGCTCCGCCGCGACGGTGCGCGGCGCCCTCGCGTCGAGATAGGTCGCCCGCAGGATAGCGCGCTCGCGTCCGGGCAGCGTATCCACGGCGTCCCACATCCGGGCGACGACGGCCTGGTCTTCGATCGACGCCAGGGCGTCGTCCGCGGCCGGATCGGACAGCCGGTTCGCCAGCGGGGCGTCGGCATGGCCCTCGTGGTCCAGCGAATAGTGGACCCGGTGATCCCGTCGCAGCGAGTTCAGGATGCGGCCGCGGATCCGAAAGATCGCAAACGTCGAAAAGCGCACGCCGCGCCGGTGATCGAATCGCTCCACGGCCTCGATCAGCCCGATCGTCCCCTCCTGGACCATGTCCATCAGGAGGGCGTCGGGCGGGCGCACCTGCATGACCACCTTGAACACCAGCGGCTGATACGCCTCAATCAGCCGCCCCCGGCTGAGCGTGTCACCGCCGCGATAGCGGTCCCACAGCGTGCGCTCTTCGTCCGGCGTCAGCAGCACGACGTGCTGCAGCGCGGTTAGATAGTCGGCGAACATCGCGGTGCCGTCACCACCGGTACGTCACCAGGTAGAGAATCGAAAACTGGCGCTTGTTGTCCACGGACAGCGCCAGCCTGGTATTTGGGGTGAACCGCCACTCCAGCGATGCCACGTGGGTGGGTGGAATCCCGAACGTCGACGTCAACGTGAAGTAGAGGTTCCGGATGAGGAGTTTACCGATCCGCAGCTGAAGCGGCTGGATGAAGTCATAGGTAATGGTGAACTCGTCCAACCCCAGGGCTCTG
>DASYRL010000012.1:0-96703 GCA_036004445.1 bacterium | reverse complement strand
CCATCGCCTCGCCGGCTTTGGTGTCGGCCGTGAGGTGCACCAGCTCGACGGCCGGATGGCCGACCAGCAGCCGGGCCAGTTCCCCGCCGCCGTATCCCGAAGCCCCGATGATGCTGACTCGAGCCGACACTCCGCCTCCTCCTACGCCAGCCGGGATACGCATAATCATACTTCAAGGGGAATAAAGATGCAAGTGGCCGGGCGCGTAGCGGGTCAATTTGAATGACCGCGGCGGCTGACTGCTCGAGGGCGGCCAGCAGAGTGGACCCTCTTGTGGGTGGTCCAGGTGGAGGGCCCTGGACTCACTATCGGACTCATGCGGGGGGCGGGGGTGTCCGAATGGGAGGATCCACACCGGGCGGAGGGGCCCAGGAGGACGCCCCCGCCCCCAGTATCTGCCGGTGTCGGAGCGGTACGGCCCTCCACCCGTCCTGCGAAGGAGCGGATGGTCAGACTGACCCACTACCGACGCGCGCGGATGAGTTCATTTGGGGGATCGCGGGCGGTCAGTTGGACGCGGGGCCGGTCAGCGGCTGCACGGTGGGGGGACCCTCGCGGGGATCCGCGAGCACGCGGGCGATGGCTTGCGCCGTATCCAGCGAGGTCACGCAGGGGATTCGGTGCTCGAGGGCCATCCGGCGCAGGGCGAAGCCGGCCCGGGACCGATCGTGGCCCCGAGTCGGCGTGTTGATGACCAGGCCCACCTCCCCCGAGGCGAGCGCGCGCATCGGGTCGTCGGAGCGGACGTCCATCCCGGCGGCGGTGAGTGCGGCGGCCGTCTGCGGAGTGGCCAGGATACGGAATCCCAGGCGGGCGAATTCCTCCAATACCCCCACCGCTCGGGCCTTTTCGCGATCCGCGATGGACGCGAAAATGACGCGATCCCGGACGGCGATGCCCGAGGCCAGCAGGGCCCGAGACAACGCCCCCACGGTGTCGGTGTCCAGCCCCATCACCTCGCCGGTCGATCTCATCTCGGGACCGAGCGCGGCCTCCGCGTCGATGAGTTTGTCCATGGAAAACACCGGCGCTTTCACCGCGATCCGCTCCGGCGCGGCCAGCCGATGGATCCCGGGAAACCCCAGGTCCGCCAGCGCGTCGCCGAGCATGACCCGCGTGGCGATCTGCACCAGCGGCAGCCCGACGGCTTTGCTGACGAACGGAACGGTGCGGCTGGCGCGGAGGTTCGCCTCGAGCACATAGATCGTCCCCGCGTGGTACACGCACTGCAGGTTGAGGAATCCTCGCACGCCCAGCACCCGCGAGAGCAGCGCGGTAATCTCCACGACGCGCTCGGCGGCCGGTTCCGGCACGTGCTGCCCCGGGAACAGCGCGATGCTGTCGCCCGAGTGCACGCCCGCGGCCTCGACGTGCTCCATGATGCCGGGGATCAGCACGTCGTTGCCGTCGCAGATCGCGTCGACCTCGAGCTCCAGGCCGGGCAGATAACGATCGATGAGGACCGGATGCGACGGGTCGGCGGCCAGGACGGAGGTGACCGCGCCCAGCGCCTCGGCCTCCGTGCCGGCAATCAGCATGCCGCGGCCGCCCAGCACGTAGGAGGGACGGACCAGCACCGGCACGCCGGTGCGCGCGAGCAGCGACCGCGCGCCGGCGAGGGTCGTGGTCGCGCCGCCGAGCGGGCAGGGAATGTTCAGACCGGCGAGCAGGTCGTAGAACTTCTGCCGGTCCTCTGAGATGTCGAGGGCGCTGACCGGCGTCCCTAGCACGCGCACACCGGCGGCCGCCAGCGGCGCCGCGAGGTTCAGCGCGGTCTGCCCGCCGAACTGCACGAGCACGCCTTCGGGCCGCTCGCGCTCGACGACATGGAGGACGTCCTCGAGCGTCAGCGGCTCAAAGTACAGGCGATCGGAGATGTCAAAGTCGGTGCTCACCGTCTCCGGGTTGTTGTTGATGATAATCGCCTCGTACCCCACCTCGCGCAGGGCCCGCACCGCGTGCACCGTGGAGTAATCGAACTCGATCCCCTGCCCGATCCGGATCGGACCCGCGCCCAGGGCCACGATGCGCGGCCGAACTGCGGCGGGTCGTTCGTCTTCTTCCTCGTAGGTCGAGTAGTAGTACGGTGTCGCGGCGGGAAATTCACCGGCGCAGGTATCGACGACCTTGTAGACCGGCGCGATCCCTTCGGCCTGCCGCGCGGCGCGGACGGCGGCTTCGGTCCGCCCGGTGCATGCGGCGATCGCGGCGTCGGCGAACCCCAGGCGCTTCGCGCCGGCGAGCGACATCGTGCCGTCGGCCAGCGCCCGCTCGCCGTCGACCACGCGCTGCAGCTGGGCGACGAAGTACGGGTCGATCGCCGTGGCGGCGGCGACCGCGCCGACGGTCCAGCCGCGCCGGATGGCCTCCGCCGCGCCGAACAACCGGAGGTCCGTCGGCTCAACCAGGATCTCGCGCAGGCGGGTCTCCGGCCATGCCGCCGACTCGGGCAGCAGCAATCCGACGGCGCGGAGATCGAGCGACCGCACCGCTTTGAGGAGGGCTTCGGGAAACGTCCGGCCGATCGCCATCACCTCGCCGGTCGCTTTCATTTGCGTCCCCAGGCGGCGGTCCATCGCGGGGAACTTGTCAAACGGCCAGCGCGGAATCTTGACGACGACGTAGTCCAGCGCCGGCTCAAACGCCGCCCCGGTCACCCCGGTGATCTGGTTGGCGATCTCGTCGAGGTGCAGCCCCATCGCGATCTTCGCGGCCACGCGGGCAATCGGGTAGCCGGTGGCCTTGCTGGCCAGGGCCGAGGATCGTGACACGCGCGGGTTGACCTCGATCACGTAGTACTCGTCGCTGCGGGGATCCAGCGCGAACTGGATGTTGCACCCACCGGCGATGCCCAACCCGTCGATGATCTTCAGCGCCGCGGTGCGCAGCCGCTGATAGTCGGCGTCGCTGAGGGTCTGGGAGGGGGCGACCACGATGCTGTCGCCGGTGTGCACGCCCATGGGATCGAGATTCTCCATGTTGCAGACCGTGATGCGATTCCCCACGGCGTCCCGCATCACTTCGTACTCGATCTCTTTCCACCCCATCACCGACCGCTCGATGAGCACCTGCCCGATCGGGCTGGCCAGCAGCCCGCGGCGCGCAATCGCCGCCAGCGCATCGGGGTCGCGGGCGATCCCCCCGCCCGTGCCGCCGAGCGTAAATGCCGGCCGGACCACGACCGGATAGCCGATGCCCGCCGCCGCGGCCAGCGCCGAGCCGAGGTCCGTCGCCGTCGTACTCCGCAGCACCGGTTCTCCGAGCCGGACCATCGTGTCGCGAAACCGCTCGCGATCTTCGGCATTTTCGATGGCCTCCAGCGGGGTGCCCAGCAGCTCTACCCCGTAGCGCCGCAGCACGCCGGCAGACGCCAGCTGCAGCGTCAGGTTCAATCCGGTCTGGCCGCCAAGCGTGCCCAGCAGGCCGTCGGGGGATTCCTGGGCGATGATCTGTTCGAGGTACTCGACGGTGAGCGGCTCGACGTAGACCCGGTCGGCGACCTCGACGTCGGTCATGATGGTCGCCGGATTGCTGTTGACCAGGACCACCTCGATGCCCTCTTCCGCCAGGGCCCGGCACGCCTGGGTGCCGGAGTAGTCAAACTCCGCGGCCTGGCCGATGACGATCGGACCCGAGCCGATGACGAGAACTTTCCTGACGTCGAGGCGCTTGGGCATTTACCCGCCGTCGACCGCGCTGGGCCGCCCGCCCGGAGCGAGCGCCAGCGAGTCGAAGGGCACCTGTGCGGGTGATGCGATCATGGCCACAAACCGATCGTAGAGGAACTCCGCGTCGGGGGGGCCGGGCCGCCCCTCGGGATGGAACTGGACGGAGAATGCCGGACGGGTGCGGTGGCGCAACCCTTCGACCGTGCCGTCGTTGAGGTTCACGTGGGTGACGTCGGCCGCCGACGGCGGCGGCTCCGCCACGGCATACCCGTGGTTCTGCGTGGTGATCATGACCCGCCCGCTGGCGATCTCGAGCACGGGCTGGTTGCTGCCGCGGTGACCGAACTTCAGCTTGTACGTGCGACCGCCGAGGGCGAGCGCGAGCAATTGGTGACCCAGGCAGATCCCCATGAGCGGGTACTCATCCACAAGCTGCGCCACGGTGCGGATGGTCGGCCCCAGGACCATCGGGTCGCCGGGTCCGTTGGACAGCACGATCCCCGCGGGCTGTGCGGCGCGAACCTGCTCGGCGGAGGCCGTGTATGGGAACAACACCACCTCGCAGTGCCGCCGCCGCAGCGCGTCGACGATCCCCGCCTTGACCCCGCAGTCGATGAGCGCGACACGCGGTCCGTCCCCGGGCAGCACGGTCGGGGCACGGCGGGACACCTGGCCGACGAGATCCTGTTCATGGAGCGCGGGTACGGCCTGGGCTCTGGTTACCTCACCGGCTCCGGCGCCGGCGGCCATGACCCCTCGCTGCAGGCCGTGCGTGCGGAGATGACGGACCAGGCGGCGGGTATCCACCTCGGCCAGTCCGCTCACGCCGTGTGCCCGCAGAAACGCGTCCAGCCGCTCACCGGACAGGTAGTGCGAAGCCACGTCTGAGGCCTCGCGGACGACAAATCCCGCCACGTGCGGGCACGGCGCCTCCCAGGCCTGCGCGCTGAAGCCGTAATTTCCGATCAGCGGGTAGGCCATGGCCACGATCTGGCCGCGATACGAGGGGTCGCTGATGACCTCCTGGTACCCGGTCATGCTGGTGGTGAACACGACCTCACCGGCGGCGTCCTCCGCCGCGCCGATGCGCACGCCGGCAAATACCGCCCCGTCCTCCAGCACCAGATAGGCCCGCGTTCCGCTCATGCTGCCGGATCCCCCCCTCGCCGTTTGCGGCTTGTTGAATAATCATACAGGTCATCGAATAAACATGCAAACCGGGACGCACAAAAAAATGAGCCCCCCGTTCCGGAGCTCATCTGTGCACACATGGACGACGTAAGCTGGCAACCATGGTCCCTCCCGGGGTACCGTTAATGGTCGCTCTGCTGTCGGGTCTAGGGGTTCGGGGAAGGCCGGCCCTCCTCCTGCCGGGGCCGGCGGAGGGCAAACTCGTAGAACAGCATCGCCGCAGCGGCAATGCCGGCGGTTTCGGTGCGCAGGATCAGTGGTCCCAGGGTGACCGGCACGGCGCCAGCGGCAATCGCCTGCTCGACCTCGTCCCGCTCCAGCCCCCCCTCCGGACCGACGATCAGCGCGGCGGCCGCCGGGACGCTGCGGCCGCGCAGCGCGTCGGCCAGAGTCCGCCCGCGCTCGCCTTCCCACAGCACGACGATTAGGTCCGCCCCCCGCACACCGTCGAGGGCGTCGACGAACGCCGCCGGCTCGCGGACCTCCGGCACGTCGGCGCGGCGGGATTGCTTGGCGGCTTCCCGCGCGATCCTCCGCCAGCGCTCGGCGCGGTGCGCCCCACCGGCCACGCTCCTGGCGGTGCGGGCAGGCACGAACTCGCCGATGCCGAGTTCGGTGCCCATGCGGATGACCAGGTCCATCTTCGTCCCCTTGGGCACGCCCTGCACCAGCGTGAGCCGAAGCGGGACCGTCGCGCGCGTGTGTCTCTGTTCAATCTCGCCGATCGTCTCAGTATCGGCGACCAGGATGAGCCGGACCACGTACTCCAGTCCGGTTCCATCGAACGCGATACATCGGTCCCCCGGCCGCAGGCGCAGCACGGTGGCCACATGGTGGGCTTCCAGACCCCGGATGAGGATGTGGTGTCCTTCGACGGCCGCCGGATCGACATAGAACCGGTGCATTACCCTAGCTCGCGTTCCCGCGTTCTCGCGTTCCCGCGTTCCCGTGGGTCAGCACCAGACACCGCCACTCCCCGTCTTTCCGCTCCTCCGCTATCTGGAACCCCGCGGCCCGGGCGACCGCGCGGACCTCGAACACGCGGTCTTCGATAATCCCCGAGGCGACCAGCACCCCGCAGGGAACCAGATGCGACCTCGCCGTGGGCAGGAGATCAAAGTGGATTTCCGCGGTCAAGTTCGCCGTGATCAGGTCAGCCGGTAGCGCCGCGCCGTCCAGCAGCGACCCTTCGCGGACGTCGATAGTGGACGCCACACCGTTGTGCGCGGCGTTCTGCCGCGCGACCGCGACGGCGATCGGATCGCTGTCTACGGCGAGGACCGACGCCGCCTGCAGCTTCGCGGCGGCAACCGCCAAGATGCCGGACCCGGTCCCCACGTCGATGACGCGGGCGCCGGGGACCACCCGCTCTTCGAGGACGCGGAGGCAGAGCTGCGTCGAGGGGTGCAGCCCGCTTCCGAATGCCATGCCGGGATCCAGCTCGATGACGACGCGCCCCGCCGGGGCGGGCTGCTCGTCCCAGGTGGGCTTGATCCACCAGTGTGCGCCGACCGCAAACGGTTTGAAGTGCATCTTCCAGGCATTGGCCCATCCCGAATCTTCCACTTCGAGCGTGTCGATCCGTCCGGCGCCGATGTCGAGGCCGAACGCCGGCAGTTCGTTGATGCGCCGGGCGATCGCCGCCAGCGTCACTTCGGCCGCCGGCCCGACGGGCAGGTAGCCGCGGAGCGCGACAACCCCGGGGAAGGGATGCTCCTCGACGATGCCGCCCGTGCGGCACTCCAGGAGGATGTTGGCGATGGCTTCGACGGCCGGGGGAGCGGTGGTGATCGAGACCTCGACCCACCTCATGCCGTGAATCGTGACTCGTGACTCGTGACTCGAATGGCAACCGACGAGCGCGATTCGCTATTCACGATTCACGATTCACTGCAGTAGTTCTTTGACTTTGTCCGTCAGTTTTTTCTTTTGTGGCTTGATCTTCTCTCCGCGCGCCGCCGCGAATTGCAGGAGCAGGCCCTGCTGCTCCGCGGTGAGGCGAGTCGGAATGCGCACCTCGATCGTCGCATGCAGGTCACCCGCTCCGCCGCGCATCGTCGGCATGCCTTTCCCGCGCAGCGTCACCACGTCGCCCGGCTGCATCCCCGCAGGAATGGCGTGCACCTGGGGACCGGCGAGCGTGGGGATCTCGACCTCATCGCCCAGGGCCGACTGGACGAGGGAGACCGGGACGGTGGTGTACAGGTCCGCCCCCCGCCGCTGGAACACGGGGTGCGGCGCCAGATGCAGAAAGACGTACAAGTCGCCGCGTGCGCCGCCGCGCGATCCGGCCTCGCCTTCGCCGGACAGCCGCAGGCGCGCCCCGTCGTCCACGCCGGCCGGGATCTTGACGGTGACCTGGCGTGTGAGTTCGGTCTTCCCCGTCCCCCGGCACTGCGGACAGGGGTGACGGATGACTTGGCCCGTCCCGTCGCACGTCGAGCACGTGCCGATCTGGGTGAAATTCCCGAAGACCGTGCGCTGGGAATACCGGAGCTCTCCGGCACCCCCGCAGGTCGGGCAGCGTTCAGCCGACGAGCCGCGTTCCGCCCCGGTGCCGAAGCAGACCGGACAGGTATCGAGCCGCCTGACGTCGATGGTCTTCTCGACGCCGGCGGCGGCTTCTTCGAGCGTCAGCGCAACGTCGAGGCGAAGGTCGCTGCCGCGTGACGGCGCGCGTGGATCGGGCGAGCCGCCGCGGCCCCCGAAGAACATGTCGAACAGGCTGTCCAGCGGACCGAACCCGCCGTCGCGGGCATCGCCGAACCCGCCGGTGGGTTCCGCCGTCCCGAAGCGATCATAGTGCGCGCGGCGCCGGGGATCGCTGAGGACCTGATACGCCTCGTTGATGACCTTGAACTGCTCGTCGGCCTGCGGATCGTTCTGCTTGACGTCGGGATGATGCTCGCGGGCCAGACGGCGGAACGCGCGCTTGATCTCGTCTGCCGACGCGGTCCGATCTACGCCGAGGATGTCGTAGTAATCCCGCATGCCGCTAGACAGCGTCGCCGAGCGCCTGGCTCAGGCTGTGCGCCAGGTAGCGGACCATGGCGATAACCTTTCCATACTTCATCCGGGTCGGGCCGAGAATGGCCAGGGCGCCTACGGGCATGTCGTGGGGTCCGTACGTCGCGGCGACGACGCTGCACGCGTGCAGGACCTCGTGGGGGTTCTCGGTCCCGATGGTAATCCACACCGCCCGGCCCGACGAGCCGCCGAGAAGATCCGAGAAGATCTCTTCCTGCTGCAGCGCCAGCAGCACGGGCTGGGCGGTCCGGATGTCCTGAAACTCGGGCTGCTTGAGGATGTTCGCGGCGCCGTCGATGAACACGCGGCGCTGCACCATCGGCAGATACCGGTGCAGCCACGCGGCCAGCTCCCGCACGGCCCGCTGCTGCCAGGCGGCTTCGTGCACCACCTCGGCGAGCAGGGCGTCGGTGATCTCGTCGAGCCGATGCCCCTCGAGCCGCCGGCTGACCATGCGCGATAGCCGGTCCAGATCGTCGGGATCCAGGCCTTCTCCCAAATCGAGCATCTTGCCTTCAGTCACGCCGGCATTGGTCACGATGACGGCCATCACGCGCGTCGAACCAAACGGGATGAAGTGGACGTGTTTGAACAGGAGATGATCCGTGCGCGGCGGGGCAACCACGGACGCGTACTCGGTCACCGACGCCAGCGTGCGCGCCGCGGCTTCGGCCATCCGCCCGGGGCCTTCCGCCACCGGGACCGGCCGCGTCACGCGGGCGCGCTCCTGGGGGGTGAGGCGTGCTTCCATCAAGACGGCGTCGACGTAGAGGCGGTAGCCGCGGTCGGTCGGAACCCGTCCGGCCGACGTATGCGGCTGGGACAGGTAGCCCATCTCCTCGAGGGCCGCCATTTCGTTGCGGATGGTTGCCGGGCTCACGCCCAATCGCAGCCGGTGCGCGAGCGTCTCGGAGCCCACCGGATCCGCGGTCTGAATGTGGTCCTCGATGACCGCGCGCAGGATCGCGGTCTTGCGACCGTCCAGTACTCTCATCGGGGTTTCATCGTTAGCACTCACCGCCAAAGAGTGCTAAGCACCTTTCGTCCACGATACCACCCGCTCAAAGACGGTGTCAACGCGACGCGTCTGGCGCCTGCCGGCCGCGCAGCAGGTCCCGGATCGTCCGCAGTTCGTCCACCCGCAGCAGCACGCACGCCGCGACGTACGCCGCCAGCCCGGCCACCGCCGCGCCGCCGACCTGGATGGCGAGCGCCGACAGAGGTCCCCCGCCGATCACCCCGCGCAGCGCGGCCGACGTCGCCACCATCACCGCGCCGGCCGCCCCAGCCGCTGTCCCCGCACGCAGGACTGTCCGGACCAGCCGCACTCCATCAATCCCCGCGAGGCGGCGGCGGAGCAGCCACAGCAGCGTTCCGATATTTATGGTAGCTACCAGTGAGGTCGCAAGCGCGATTCCGGCAACTCCGAAGATTCGCATGAGCAGGTAGTCGAGGACGGCGTTCAGGGCGACCATGCCCACTCCGACGCGCACGGGCGTCGCCATGTCGTGGAGTGCGTAGTACGTCCGCGTCACGACATAATACGCTCCGATCGCCGGCAGCCCGACGGCGTAGGCGGTCATGGTCGCGCTGACGGCGGCCGTGGCCGCGGAGCCGAACTCTCCCCGTTGGAAGACGAGCGCGACCAGCGGGGCAGCCAGCGCAAGAATTCCCGCGGTCACGGGTAGGATCGCGACCAGCATGGTGCGCAGTCCCAGTGACCCCGTGGCCCGGAGATCGTCAGACGCTCCGGAGGCGGCGTGCCGGGAGAGCAGGGGGAAGATTGCCGTCGCGATCGAGATCGCGAAGATGCCGGCCGGTGCCTGCACCACCTCATAAGCATAGTCGAGCACCGCAATCGGGCTGGCCGCGCTCGCTGCCGGAAGCAGGGAAGCGAAGAAACGGCCGACGTAAGCGTTGATCTCCACGACGGCCAGTCCGAGGATCGCCGGCACCGCGAGCCGGGCAATCTCCCGGACCGCCGGATGGTGGATGTCTGCCGCGCGGAACCCCAACCCCAGCGCTCGCGCCGCGGGCAGCTGCACCGCGAACTGCGCGGCGGTGCCGAGGATCCAGCTGAGCGCCAGCCCGGCGATGCCGATCCGGGGACCGAGCACGAGTGTGCCTCCGATAATAACCAGGTTGAACAGCAGCGGCGACACGGCGGGGATCGTGAATTGATGGTGGGCCTGGAGGAACCCAGTCACAAACAGGGAGAGCGCGAGGAACAGCATCGCCACGAAGATGATGCGCGTCAGGGCAATCGCTGTCGCGGTCATTCCGGGGATCGCCGCAAACCCCGGAGCGGCGATCCGGACCAGCAGCGGGGCAGCCAGTTCCCCCACCGCCACCATGCCGATGCCGCCCAGCAGGACGAGGGTGAACAGCGAGCCCGACAGCCGCCGCGCCCCGTCGTCGTCGCCGCGGGCGAGGTATCGGCTGATGGTCGGGATGAAGATGATACTGAGGGTCCCGCCGAGCAGGAGGCGCTGCACGAAGAAGGGCACGTAGTACGCGATGACGTACGCGGCCTTGTCGTTACTGGCGCCGAACAATGCGGCGGCGACGATCTCCCTGGCGACGCCGAGCAGGCGGCTGGCCACGGTCGCGGCGGCCATGAGCGTCGCGGCTCTGGCGAGCCCACCCAATCTGTGCGTCCCTTGTTCCGCCATCAGCGCTGTGATAGGATAGCCCAGGTCCGAATGCCGCGCATCGAGTGAGGAGCCGCTGTGGCAAAACGATCCAAGTCTGGGTTAAAGCGAAAACGGCAGTCGGTGAGACGCCGGCTGCGCAACCAGGGTGTCCAGTCCCACCTGAAGACCGTGGCGCGGCAGGCGGCCGAGCAGCCCGACGCGGTCGCCCTCGCGATTGCCGCCCTGGACCGGGCCGCACGGAAGGGCATCATCCACAAGAACACCGCCGCACGGAAGAAGTCGAGACTGCTCAAGCGGACGACTGCGCGATAGTTATCTTCTCCTCGCATAGTTCGACCACGAGGGTTTCCAGCGCGAGATCCGGATGGCCGGTGCTCTTGACGGCGCGGTCGGCGTCCTGGAGCCGCGCGAAGATCGCCGGGAACACTTCGAGAGGGAAGTTCCGCGCCTGTGCCAGGACGCGCTCGACGAGGAACGGCGGCACGCCCAGCGCGCGTTGCAGCGCCGCCCCCTCCCGTCTCTGCGCCTGCAGCGAACGGGCCCGCAGCAGCAGACGAAACTGCCGCGCAATCATGAACAGCACGTACGGCGGCGCCTCCTCGGCAAGGATGTCCACGAGATGGCGCAGCGCCCGCTCGGTCCGGCGTTCGCCGACCGCGTCCACGAGATGGAAGATGGTCGTCTCGGCCCGCCGGCTCGCCGCGGCCTCCACATCGGCGCGGGTGACGCGCGGACGATCGCCGGCAAAAGCAACGACCTTGTCCAGCTCCAGGGCCAGCTGGCGCAGTCCCGATCCGACGAGGGCGACCAGCGCGTCCGCGGCGTCCCGGTCGATGGCGCGGTCCTGCTGCTTCGCACGGCCGCTTACCCAGGACGCGAGCTGGTAGGTCTTCAGGCGGGGGAACTCGCGCACGCTGCCCGCTCGTTTGACCGCGGAGAACAGCTTCCGCCGCCGATCCAAAGCCCCCGCCACCAGGATGAGGACCGACGGCGGCGGTCCGTGATCGAGGTAGGCGGCCAGCCGTTCCTGATCGGCCGCATTCCACCGGTCGGCGTCCCTGACCACGACGACCCGGTGGGCCCCGAAGAACGGCAGCGTATCCACGCGGGTGATGATGTCGTCGATCGGCGCTTCGTCCGCGCGGACGACATCGAGGTTGAGGGCACGGTCGGCGGCAGGGATCACCGCGTCAAGCAGTTCGGCCAGCGCCTGCTCCACCAGCAGATCTTCCTCTCCGACCAGGAGATGGACCGCGGGCGATGGCTGGGGCTTCGCGCGAGGGGGATTCACTCCAGATGCTCCTCCGTCCGGGCTCGGAGCCGCTCGATCATCTCGGACACCTCCGCCGCGCCGCTGCTGTCGACGGTCCACGACAGGCGCAGGACTGTTCCCTCCCCCGCTCCCGCCGGCAGGTGGGCCGCGGGCACGTAGGCCCGCCCGCCGTCCTCAAAGATGAGGACGGCAACATCCTCTTCGATCCGGTCAACGATCGCTCGCATCACGAACGGTCCGGACCCACAGCCGGTTTCCGTCGGTCGTGATCGTCACGGCGCCGTGTCGGTCGGTTCGATACACTACCGCCCCCGCTTCATCCAGGGCGTCGAGCGTGGACCGGTGGGGGTGGCCGAACGGATTCCAGGCGCCCACCGAGATGACGGCCACCGTGGGACGAACGGCATCGAGAAATTCAGGTCTCGAGCTCGTCGCACTGCCGTGGTGGCCGACCTTGAGGACGGCGCTGCGGAGGTCGTCACCGTCGGCCAGCAGCTTCCACTCGATCGGCGCCTCCAGATCCCCAGCGAACAGCGCGCTGAGCCGACCGTAGGTCACGCGCAACACCACACTGTTGAGATTCGGATCTGAACCGGTTCCCAGCAGTAGCGGCTCTTCGGGATGCAGGACCGTCACCGATACTCCGTCTCCCAGGTCGAGGCGCATCCCGCGCCGGGCCAACCGGTACGGGATTTTCGTGTGCTCAATCCACCGCAGCAGGGCCACGTATCCCGGCGCCGGGTGCGGCACGCCCGCATCCAGGACCAGACCCACCCTGAAGTTCTTCAGGACGGCGACCAGTCCTCCGGCGTGGTCCTCATGGGGATGCGAGAGCACGACGACGTCGAGGGCGCGGACGCCCAGCCGGCGCAGCGCGGGCACCACCCGCTGCGCCCCCACGTCGTACCCGCTGGGCCGGCCTTCGATGTCGCCCCCGCCGTCGATCAGCAGGGATGCGCCGCCGGGGGACTGCACCAGGATCGCGTCGCCCTGGCCGACGTCGAGCACGGTGATGACCAGCCGCCCCGGTGACGCGGCCGCCGCCTGCATCCACAACACGGCAGCCACCACCGCGCAGCAGCCAGTCACCAGGCGCGGCGGTGTGAGTCGGATCGCACCGCGCACCACTTCGGTCGCCGCCACCAAGACGGCGTAGAGGCCGGCTGTGGTCAGCACATCCGGCGGGACGATGGCGATCGTGGCCCCCGGCGTCCGGCCGAAGAACTCGGCCGTGGACATCAGCACGGTCAGCAGAGGGCGCAGGACGGCCAGCGCCGCGCCGCCCACCACCGGCGTGGCCAGGCCCACGGCCGCGGCGGCGAAGCCCACCGGGACGAGCACGCCGACGATCGGCACCACCAGCAGGTTGGCGATGAAGCCGGCCACGGAGATCCGCCCGACGTGGTACGCCAGCAGCGGGAGCACGGCCAGCTGCGCCCCCACCGTCATGCTGACCAGCGCCCGCAGCCAGCGCGGACCCGCCGCGATCCGGCCGGCGAGCGCGGGGGCGACGTACAGCAGGCCCCATGTCGCGGCAAACGAGAGCTGGAAACCCAGGTCGGCCAGCAGCGCCGGTTCCGCGATCAACAGGACGAGCGCGGCGGCGGCCAGCGACGTGTAGGCGTCGCGATCGCGCCGCAACAGAGACGCGGCCACGCCCACCAGCGCCATCACCGTCGCCCGTCCCACAGACGGGACCCATCCGGTCATCAGCGCGAAGAATGCCACCGCGCCCGCCGCGGCGACGGCCGCCGGTCGTGGCGGCGCGCGCACGAGACGGCCGACCCACAGGATACTGCCGACAACCAGCGCGACCTGGGCGCCGGACACGACAAGGACGTGGAGCAGCCCCGCACTGCGAAACGCCTCGCGCAGCGACGGGGCGATGGCGCCGTCGTCGCCGAGCAGCAGACTGGACAGCAGCGCTCCTTCGGGTTCAGGGAGGCCACCGTGCATGAACGCGGTCAGACGCGCCCGCAGGCCGTACGCGGCCGCGAGAATTGGATTTCCCCCGCCTCTTGAGATGAGCCGGACGTCGGCGCCGCGGCGCACCGTCATCGCGGCGTCGATCCCCGCCGATCGCAACGCATCGCGGTAGGACACCTCACCCGGATTCCCGGCCGGCGGCGGGCGATACAGCCGACCGTGCGCCCGAATGCGGTCGCCGTAGGCGAACGCCCGCCGGTCCGTGAGTGTGATGAGGAGTGTGCCGCGAGGACCGTGATGGAGACGATCCACCCGATCGACGGTGACGGTGAGGCGGGTCCGCCTCCGCAGCGCTCCGGTAAGGACCTGCGGCGGGCGGACGATCAGGCCTTCGACGGTGACCGGGAGGCCCATCAACCCGGCGAATGGATCGACCGATGCGGCGAAACGATCAAGCGAGGACCACAGGCCCCCGGCGGTCCACGCCGCGACGAGCAAGAGCACTACCGCAGACCGGCCCGCCCGCAGCCGGATCAGCGCCAGGCCGCAGGCCGCGCCGGCCAGCGCCAGCCAGGCGAAGCTGGTGAGCAACGTCCAGCGGGCGACGGCGATCCCCGCCGCAAACGCGATGGCGAACCAGACGAGGGGCCGGCGCATGCCTTCCTCCTGACGCCACAGTCCCGCACGAAATCGGCTGCCGTATCGCGCGGATCCGCGCAGGCATCTGCCGATTTCGTACGGGACACAGTGTGCCAGGAGGCACGCCGGCCCGCTATCCCTCAGATGGGCTGTTCGGCTTACGCTTTCGTCTCGACCTCGCGCGCGATCTTCGCGACGACTTCGTCCAGCGGCATCGGCCCCAGGTCGCCCCGGAATCGGCTGCGCACGGCCACCTGGCCGCTGGCGGCTTCCTTGTCACCGACGACGAGCATGTAGGGGATGTGCTCGACTTCCGCGCGCCGAATCTTATAGCCCATCCGCTCGTTGCTCACGTCGACCTCCACTCGCACCCCCCGCGCGGCGAGGCCGTCGGCGACCTCCCGCGCGTACGCCAGATGCCGTTCGGCGATGGGCAGGATGCGGGCCTGCTCGGGCGCGAGCCACAGCGGGAAGTCGCCCGCGAAGTGCTCGATGAGGAACGCCATCATCCGCTCCATCGTGCTGATGATCGCACGGTGGATGATCACCGGCCGGTGGGCCTTCCCGTCTTCGCCGATGTATTCCAGATCAAATCGCCGGGGCAGCAGGAAGTCGATCTGGATCGTGGACAGCGATTCCACCTTCCCCGCCGCCGTTTTGATCTGCACGTCGACCTTGGGGCCGTAGAAGTTCGCGCCGCCGACGTCCCGCTGATACGGGAGCCCGAGCTCGTCCAGCGCTTCGCCCAACAGGCCCTCGGCCTGCATCCAGAGCTCCTCGTCCTGATGGTAGTACTGCCGATCCGCCGGGTCGTGCACCGCCAGGTCCAGTCGATACTCCTCGATCCGGAAGTCACGGTAGACGTCTTGCATCAACCGCACGACGCCGGCGAACTCCTCCTTCACCTGGTCGGGCCGGCAGAAGATGTGGGCGTCATTCAGCGTCATGGAGCGCACGCGATGCAGCCCCGTCAGCGTGCCCGACTTCTCATACCGGTACATCCGCCCCAGTTCGGCGATCCGCACCGGCAGGTCGCGGTAGGAGTGCTGCTCGTGCTTGTAGATCATGATGTGGTGCGGACAGTTCATCGGCTTCAGCACGAGCTCTTCGTTGTCCACCTTCATCGGCGGGTACATGTTCTCGCGGAAGTAGTCCCAGTGGCCCGAAATCTTGTACAGCTCCACCGCAGCGAGGTCCGGTGCGAACACGTGGTGATAGCCGCGTGAGGATTCCAGATCGACGATGTAGTTTTCCAGGATGCGCCGCACCACGGCGCCCCGGGGCAGCCACAGCGGGAGTCCCTGTCCCAGCTCCTCGGCGAAG
Source organism: bacterium (assembly GCA_036004445.1). Lineage (GTDB taxonomy): Bacteria > Sysuimicrobiota > Sysuimicrobiia > Sysuimicrobiales > Kaftiobacteriaceae > DASXUC01. Next base: position 81,002 of record DASYRL010000012.1, on the reverse strand, counting down.
GCAAAGAGCTTGAGCTCCCGGCCCAACCGGCGGTGGTCGCGCCGGCGCGCCTCTTCGAGCAGCTGGAGGTGCGCATCGAGCTGGTCCGGGCGCGGAAACGTGATCCCATAGATGCGCGAGAGCATCTCGCGGTGCTCGTCCCCCCGCCAGTACGCCCCGGACGTGCTGAGCAGTTTGATCGCCTTGATCACCCCCGTGCGGGGCAGGTGCGGCCCGCGGCACATGTCGGAGAATCCGTTCTGCCGGTAGAAGGAGACCCGCGCATCAGGAATGTCGTCGCGCAGCAGCTCCAGCTTGTACTTCTCCCCCGTCGCCTCGTACATTTGGATGGCGTCCTCGCGCGGCAGCTCGACCCGCTCGATGGGCTGGTCGTTCGCCGCCAGCTGGCGCATGCGCGTTTCGATGCGCTCCAAGTCGGCGGGCTCGAACGGCCGGCCGATGTCGATGTCGTAGTAGAAGCCCTGCTCGATCGGCGGCCCGATGGCCAGCTTGGCCTCCGGAAACAGCTCTTTCACCGCCTGGGCCAGCAGATGCGCCGAGGAGTGCCAGTAGACTTCGCGCCCCGCCGGAGCATCGAAGTCGAGCAGCTCGACGGCGGCACTGCGGTCCAGCGGCGCCGCGAGGTCGCGCAGGCGCCCGTCGACTTTCGCGACGATGGCATCGAGCACGCCCACATCGCGGGCGATCTCCGCGGGCGTGACGCCGCGGGGATACTCTCGGATGCGGCCGTCCGGCAGCGTAATGCTAATGCGGTCCATGATCGTCCTCCCCCGGAAAACAAAACACCCCCGTCCACATAGGGACGAGGGGCTGGCCCGCGGTTCCACCCTGCTTCCGCCCACGCAGTTCGAAGGCGGCGCTCGCAACCCCTTCACGCGGGGAAAACGGCCAACCTTACTTCGTGACTCGTGAATCGTGACTCGTGAATCGGACCACCCGGAAACTCCAGATGCGATTCACTATTCACGATTCACTTTTCACGTTTCAAGCGGCGGCTCGGAGGGGGTCTTCAGCTGCACCGCCAGGGAGCTCTCACCGGATCCTCCCCTCTCTCCTGGGCAACGGCACGCAGCGTACTCGTCCTCGTCTTCGCCGATCAGAAGTCAGTATACGTCGATTTCCGGATTGTTGTCAAATCGGCGCGGCACCGCTATCACAGGTCCTATGCGGTCCGCTGTCAGACCCGTACACTGAAGCACTGTTGGAACTCGGCGACGAGACGCTGCGTAGTGATATGAGTGTGATGGCCATAACGCGGGCATGGAGGAGACCATTGATGCGGGTGATCGTGCTGGTGCTGGTGGCCCTGCTGTTGGCGACCCCGGCGATCGGACAGACTCCACTGCCGCTGGCGGTGGATCTCAAGTACACGGCGGCCTCGGGTACCGTGGAGGTCCGCGGGACGACGCGGCCGGGCACGGTTATCGCCGTCGCGGGGACTACTGCGCACGCGAACGACAACGGCACCTTTGTGGTGAACGGGACGCTGCCGATTTCGCTGATCGCGGTCAGCGACGGACAGACGCGGCGGCTGAGATTCGACCTGCCCCGCGGCGCCACCAAGTACGTGGAATGGCTGAGCATCGACCTGGACCTGACGAAGATGGCGGCGGCAGTGACCGGCGCACTGACGATCAAGTCCCACCCCACGGCCACGGTGATCGTCAATCACGTCGAGGCCAAGAGCATGGCGCGGGGTTCGGTGACGCGGGGGAATTTCGGCATCACCCTGCCGCTCGTGCGGGGGACAAACACGCTGGAGTGGGCGGTGCAGGTCGGGTTCCTGCGGTTCCCGGCCCCCGATTTCACCTTTACGGTCGACTGACGACTGCGGGATCATAGGGATCAAGGCGATCACGGGGATCGGCAATCGTACCCCCGGTCGCTCTTCATTCTGCGGATCCCTTTGATCCCTCTGATCCCCTTGATCCCGAACTCTCCCCGGCAGTATCCAGCAAGATTGTCACTGGCCCATCGTTGTAGATTTCCACTGACATCATCGCCCGGAACGCGCCGGTCTGGACCGGAACCCCCAGCGCGCGGAGGCGCTCGTTGAACCGCTCGTAAAGCACCGCCGCCACGGCCGGCGCGGCGGCCTCGATGAAACTGGGGCGCCGCCCGCGGCTCGTATCCCCGTACAGCGTGAACTGTGAGACAGAAAGCACCTCGCCGCCGGCATCGAGGATCGAGCGGTTCATCTTTCCCGCGTCGTCGCTGAGGACCCGCAGGTGGGCGACTTTGTCGGCGAGCGCGCCGGCGTCGTGCGGACCATCGGATGTGCTCACTCCCACCAGGACGACGTATCCCCGCCCGATCTCCGCCACGGTCTCGCCGGCGACCCGGACCCGCGCCTCGGTGACCCGCTGTACGACGGCACGCATCCCCCACCCGTTTCACGCCCGAGTTCGGCCCCCCTGCCCTGGAGTCTGCGGTCGTCCGCAGGATGGGTATACCGGAAGTGTGAGGGAGCGCGATCCCGAGCCCCCCGAGGATCAAGAAACCTCCCCCCTGGCGGCCTCATGGTTTGCCGCGGCGGAGAGTCCTGTCTTCGCCCACCGCATCGGGCTGCGCCTGACCCTGGGTGCGACCGGCCTCGTCGTCGTCATCATTCTCCTGGCGCGGGTCGCCGGTGCCGCGGTACCGCTGTGGCTGGTCGTCGGAATTGCGGCGGCGGTGGTGGCCTTCACGCGCATCCAGGAGCGCCTGATCGGCGAAGGACGCTACCAGGCCTGGATGCCCTTGACACACATGGTCGCGGCGCTCGTGCTGCTGTCGATCGGCATCACGTACACCGGCGGCGTGCAGAGTCCGTTCGTGTGGGTGTACGCGCTGTCGATGGCTGTCGAGGCGATGCTGCGGGGACCCGCCGCGGCCCTGGCCAGCGCGACGCTCAGCACGGTCCTGCTGGTAACCTCGACGATCCTCGTCCAGGCCGGGGTCGTGCCGTTCAGCGGCCCACGCTGGGCCATGCAGACGGCCGCAGCGTTTCTGATCAGTTACATCGGGATGTTCTACGCCGTCGCCCTGGTGCTCTCCAGCATGCGGTTCCAGATCCGGCAGATCAGCCGCCTTGCGCTGACCGATCCACTGACCGGCCTCGGCAACCGCCGGGCCCTGCGGGAGCACCTGAAGCGCGAGCTCCAGCGCGCCGCCCGGTATGATACCCAGCTCGTGGTCGTCGTCGTCGATCTCGACGGCTTCAAGGACATCAACGACCGCCACGGCCACCTGCGCGCCGACGACCTGCTGCGCCAGCTGGCCGCCGCCCTGCAGCGGTCCAGCCGCGACTCGGACTTCGTGGCGCGATTCGGGGGCGACGAGTTCGTCGTGGTCCTCCCCCAGACGAGCCGCGCCGAGGCCGCGCGCGTGGCCGAGCGGATCCGGACGAACATCGAGGACGTCTCCCTGCTCGAAGGCATGACGCTGACGGCCAGTATCGGCATGGCCTCGTTTCCGCGCGACGGTACGAGCAGCCAGGAACTCCTCGACGCGGCGGACCGGGCTATGTACCGGGTGAAGGGCACCGGCGGGAACCGGGTCGGTGCCGTCTAGCGGGCGGCCAGAGTCAGCAGGTTCATCCCCTGGAGCACAACCCAGATGATCGGGATCGAAATCCCTGAGATCACGTGCACGCGGTGCGCGCGGTCGGTCTGCGCGCGGTCGGTAAACCACAGCATGACGACGCTCGCGACGATCGCGAGCACCAGCGGTACGTAGTTAAACAGCATGAACTTGTCGGCAAACGTCAGGTACCCCACCGGTGGAATCGCCGACGTCAGATTGAGGTGCAGCAGCACGGAGCCGACCAGGGCGGATGTCCCCACGGTGAGACGCTGGGTGACCTTATCCGGCGCCAGCAGCAGCGAGACCAGCCCGACGATGACCAGAAAGATCGCGGGCAGGACCACTTTGAGGACGGCGCTGAGCACCGGGCGGTAGATCCGTACGGCGAACTGGTAGCGGGAGTACGTCTCGCCAAACGGCGCGTAGAAGACGTCGGTGGTGGTGGCCCGCCAGAGGTGGTTGACCTCCCAACCCGCCACGCGGACCGTCGGCGCGATCCCGCTCTTCGCTGCCTCGACGAGGTAGATCTGATCATCGGTGGTCTGTCCGACCTCCCCCGCGGCGGCGAGCTTGCCGTCTTCGATGACGATCCCGAGCATGTGCGTATCGAACGGATAGTTCCGCAGGTCCATCTCCGAGGACAGCGAGGCCTGCAGCCGGAAGACCTTCCGCCGCGGCTTATTGTCGACCATCACGCGCTCCGTCGCCCGGCCATTCATGATCTCGAACGCCGTCGGATCGCACGGACGATCGCAGGTCATGCTGATGTACACATCCATCGTGTAGGTGCCGGTGCCCGTGTCGAGGCGTCCGAGGTTGAGGAGATACGTTCCGACTCTCACCTGCACCGGGTCCGCAACGGTCGCGGGTGGAACCGGGGCCGCCGCGTGCGCGGCTGGGATCATGCCCGCGTACACTGCGCACATCGCCGCGAGGAGCAGACGCTTCATCTAGAACTTCCAGAACTTCGCCGCGGTGCCGGGCGGGAAGATGGCGACGGCCACGGCGATGAATCCGCTGGACGTTCCCTGGGTGAACACCGCCAGCCCGAGGGCATTGTAGATGTAGCGCGAGGCCCCGGGGATGGAAGTCCGGACCGGTGCCGGTCCGTACGCGGCCTCGACGTCCAGGTTCGTGGACCCCACACCAATCAACTTGCTGGTGCGGAAGGCGCGGCTGTCGCGCAGTTCGAGGTAGCCGATGGTCTTGCCGTCGCGGGCCCAGGCGGTCAGGGTGCCGTCCGGGACGGTCCAGACGTACCCCGTCCAGCCGGCCTGCTGGTCGAACATCGGGCGGGGCGCCGATGACGCCGGCTCGCCGAGCGCCCGGCGCAGCCCCCCAATACCCATCGCCAGCGTCCACGGACCGATGTGGGAACCGGGGCCGATCTGCCTTGCTGGGGCGATGTCCGGCGGGTATGGTGGGGCGCCGGCCCGGCTGAGCCCCGGCGCCGCCGCAACCATCAACACCAGCACTGCGATGATGCGTTTCGTCATCTGCCACCTCGGTTCACGGCTCGCCATCCACCACGTATAATAGAAGGCCGGGGGGGCGGTTAGCTCAGCTGGCTAGAGCGCATCCTTGACATGGATGAGGTCAGAGGTTCAAGTCCTCTACCGCCCACCATGAACCACTCGCTGCGCTCGGGTTCATGGCGACGCCCGCGGTCCTCGTTAGTGCTTCCCCCTCGACGCCCACCGCTCCAGCCCACGCACGCCGAGCGACCCGGCCAACGTCATGATCAGGTACAACAGCGCCACCATGTTGTACGTCTCGAATGAGCGGAACGTTCGCGCGTTGAGCAGCTGACCGCTGTAGGTGAGCTCCTGCACCGAGATCACCGACGCCAGCGATGAGTCCTTCAGCATGGACACGAAGTCATTCCCCAGCGGCGGCAGGATCACGCGGATCGCCTGGGGCAGGACGACGTACCGCATCGTCTGCCACGGCGTCATCCCCAGCGAGCGGGCGGCCTCGGTCTGGCCCCTGCCGATCGACTGAATCCCCGCCCGGTACACCTCCGCCAGGTACGCGCCGTAGCCGATGCCCAGGGCCAGCACGGCGCGCACGATGTCGCGGCGGAACCATAGGCCGACCGACGCCAGGCCTGCGCCGCGAAACAGATCGGCGAGCGCCGGCGTCAGCACGAAGGCGATGTAGATGATCTGCACCAGCAGCGGGACGCCCCGGATCACCTCGACGTACAGCCGGGCGGGCGTGGAGACGAAGGGGTTCTTGGAGATCTGCCCCAGCGCCGCGATCAGCCCCAGCAGCATCGCCACCACGTAGGCGTACACGGCGAGCTGGAGCGTGACGAGGATCGCCGGCGCGAGGAAGTCGTAGGTCTCCACGTACACCGGCGAACGCAACATCGCCGTGACCGCGGCGATGCCGCCGATAAGCAGGACGAGGGCCCACCAGGGGGCCCTCTCCAGCAAGGCGACCGAGACCAGCCGGCCGCGGCCGGGGTGCTCGGTCAGCTCCGGCACCGGACCGGACGGCGTGGGATCCATGCCGCCGTTAAGACGGCTTATACTCGACGAACCACTTCTGGTAGAGCCGGTCCAGCGTCCCGTTCTCCTTCAGCGTCTTCAGCGCGGCGTTAAATGCGCCCTGCAGCTCCTTGTCGCCCTCGCGGACGACAATGCCCAGCCCCTCGCTGGTGAACTTGTCACCGGCGATCTTCAGCTTGTCCGGATTGGTCCCCATGTAGCCGGACGCAGCCGTGTTGTCGATGATGACGGCGTCGACGTCGCCGTTGAGCAGCGACTTCACCGCCAGGTCGAAGGTCGGAAAGCGCTTGACCTCCTTGACCTTCCCCTCCTTCTGCATCTTGGTCGCGGCTTCGTCGTTGGTCGTGCCGCGCTGGACGGCGAGGGTCCGCTCGGTTAAATCGTTGACCCCGGTGATGCGGGTCTCGTCGGCGCGCACGAGCACGACCTGCCCCACCTCGATGTACGGATCGCTGAAGTCCATGGTCTTGTCGCGCTCCGCGGTGATGGTCACCCCGGAGATCACGGCGTCGTAGTCGCCCTTCTGCAACGCCGGGAAGATCCCGTCCCAGGCGGTGCTCTTGATGTCGGGCTTACAGTTGACGAGCTTGCAGACCTCGGTGATCAGGTCGATGTCGTATCCGATGATGGTCTTACTCGCGTCGAGCATTTCGAACGGCGGATAGGTTGCATCCGTCGCGACCCGGACCGTCCGCCCACCCAGGTCCGGCAACTGCGACGCCGGCTGGGGAGCCGGTGCAGGCTGCTCCGCCTGCTGCCGCTGGCACCCGACGACGGCCAGGGCCACGGCCAGCAGGAGTGCCCACCATACGATGCCTCGGCTTCTCATTCCCTACCTCCTCTTCACGCTGACGACCACACGGTGCTGGGATGCCACGGTAGTTCTCCGACCCCCTAGCGTCTCCTCTGCGTGGAGGATGGCGTGGCGGGGGCGAGAATACTCTCGGCACCACGGGAGAGGGGGTGAGGCACCGGCACGAATGGTCTTGAGTCGTCTGGTTTCTTCATCCTGAAGGGAGTGATCGAATTGCACAATCCTCTGTCTCGGCGGCTGGCGCTGCCGGTCGTGCTGGCGCTCGCCGTCATGCTGCTGGCGTCGGGCACCATCGCCGGCGCTCCGATGCGGTCTTCCTGGGACGCCCGGGCCTGCGGCCGCATCGGTGGAACGCTGGTCTTCGGTCAGGCGCAGGACGCGGTCGGTTTGGACCCCGCGGATGTGGAAGACGGGTTTTCGGTGAACAACACGTCGAACGTGTTCGACACGCTCGTCCGTTTCTCCGCTCAGGGTACCCAGGTCGAACCGTCGCTGGCGGAGTCGTGGACCGTATCTCCCGACGGCTTGGTCTGGACGTTCAAGCTCCGCCGTGGCGTGCGCTTCCACGATGGAACCCCCCTCGACGCCAAAGCCGTCGAGTTCAGTTTCCTGCGCCAGTTCGATAAGAAGAATCCGTATCACCAAGGGACGTTCGCCTACGCAGAGTTCACGCTGGAAAGCGTGAAGAGCATCCAGGCCGTGGGGACGGACAGCATACGCTTCACCCTGAAGTCGGCCAACGCGTCGTTCATCGCCATGCTGGCGATGTTCAGCAACGCGGTGAGCAGCCCAACAGCGATCAGGAAGTACGGGAAAGACTACTTCAAGCATCCCACCGGCACGGGGCCGTTCAAGTTCGTGGAGTGGGTGCAGAAAGACCACGCCACCTACGAGGCCAACAAAGAGTACTGGGGCGGGCGTCCCTGCGTCGACCGGTTGATCATCCGCGGGATCCCCGACAACACGGTACGCCTCCTGGAGATGGAAAAAGGGTCCATCCAGATCATGGATCAGGTTAACCCGCCGGACTACGCGAGGATCCGCGGGAACAGCGCGCTGACCCTGTTCACCGGCCCCGGGCTCAACGTGGGCTACGTCGCCATGAACGTGGGCAAGGAACCCTTCAACGACGTGCGGATCCGCCGCGCGCTCAACTACGCCGTGAACAAACCCGCACTCGTGCGCGCATTCTATGGCGGGATCGCCGCTCCGGCCGTGAACCCGATGCCTCCCACGATCTGGGGATACAACCATTCGGTTCAGCCGTATGAGTACAGCGTCGCGAAGGCCAAGCAACTGCTGGCGGAAGCCGGCTACCCCAACGGCTTCTCGACTGAGCTGTACTGGCCCAACCGCGCGCGGCCGTACCTCACCCAGCCGCAGAAGATCGCGGAGGCGCTGCAGTCGCAGCTCGCCCAGGCCGGCATCCGCGCGAAGCTCGTCACCTTCGAGTGGGGCACCTACCTCAGTAAGACTCGCAACGGCGAACACCCCATGGCGATCCTGGGCTGGATCGGCGACAACGGCGACCCGGACAACTTCCTCTACGTCCTGCTGGACAAGGACAACACGACGGTCGGGAAGGCGTCCAACATCGCCTTCTACAAGAGCAATGCCGTCCACGACTTGCTGATCAAGGCGCAGCAGGTCACCGACCAGGCCCAGCGCGCCAAGTACTATGAGCAGGCGCAAGTAGTCATCCACAACGATGCCCCGTGGGTACCGCTCGTCTACGGTGCTCGCGTGGCGGCCTACCGCAAGCAGGTGCAGAACTTCTCGCTGCATCCATTGCAGATCTTCTGGCTGTACCGGGTCTGGCTCAATCCGTAGTAGGTCTCGCTCGCTCCGAAGGGCCGGAGGCAATCGCCTCCGGCCCTTTTTTCTCGCGCATCGTGCGGTAGGATTAGGAGCAAATGGGACGCTACCTTGCGCGGCGGCTGGTCGAGCTGGTCCCGGTCGCATTCGGCGTCCTGCTCGTCGTGTTCGCCATTTCCCACTTGACCCCAGGGGATCCGGTCCTCATCGCGTTGGGCGAGCATGCGACCCCCGAAGCCATCGACCATCTGCGCGCCGAGCTGCAGCTGAACGATCCCCTGCCGATTCAGTTCGGGAAGTATCTGGGGCGCGCCCTTCGCGGTGACCTCGGGCGGTCGATCCAGAACAATGAAGAGGTCACGGAGGAACTCCGCAACCGCTTTCCGGCCACGATCGAGCTGACCGTTGCGGCGATGCTGATCGCGTCCGCGGTGGGCGTCCTCACCGGCGTCATCGCGGCGGCGCGGCAGAATTCCTGGTTCGACGGCGCCAGCATGGTGGTGGCCCTGTTCGGCTTCTCGATGCCGATCTTCTGGCTAGGGATCATGCTCATTCTGCTGTTCGCCTGGTACCTCGGGTGGTTTCCGATCTCCGGCCGGCTCGACTATACCGTCGAGATCACACGGGTCACGAACCTCTACATCGTCGACGCCATCCTCACGCGGAACTGGCCGGCGCTGGAGAACGCGCTGCGGCATCTCGTGCTGCCGGCCGTGACGTTGGCCACCGTGCCGCTGGCGATCATCGCGCGCATGACCCGCAGCAGCCTGTTGGAAGTCCTGCGGCAGGATTACGTCCGCACCGCGCGGGCCAAAGGCCTGACCGAACGCCGGGTCGTCTCGCGGCACGCGCTGAAAAACGCCTTCATCCCCGTGATCACGGTCATCGGCCTCAACGTGGGAGCTCTGCTGGGCGGGGCGATCCTGACAGAAACCATCTTCGCCTGGCCGGGCGTCGGCCGGCTCGTGGTCGACGCAATCTTTGCGCGAGACTATCCGCTCGTCCAGGGCGTCGTACTGGTCATCGCGCTGGTGTTCGTGTTGGTGAATCTGCTCGTCGACGTCTCCTACGCTGTGCTCGACCCGCGGATCCGGTATGGATGAGCAGGTCGCGCGGCTGCCGGGAGTGCGCCTGGCACCCGCCACGGGGTTCTACACGGATGCGTGGCGGCGCCTGCGCCGGAACCGGACCGCGATCGCGGGGCTGGTGACCATCGTGTTCTTCGCCGCGCTCGCCGTTCTCGCGCCGCTAGTGGCGCCGTACGATCCAATCGCGCAAGACCTCGACGCGCAACTGCTGCCGCCGTCACGCGCGCACTGGCTGGGTACGGACGACCTGGGCCGAGACCTGCTGTCGAGAATCATCTTCGGCGGCCGGACCTCGCTGACGGTGGGCATCGTCTCGGTCGGTCTCGCCCTGACCGTCGGGGCCGCGCTCGGTCTGGTTGCGGGATTCTACAGCGGCTGGGCCGACAGCCTGACCATGCGCACGATGGACATCATGCTGGCGTTCCCCGCGACGTTGCTGGCGATCTTCATCGTCGGCATCCGCGGGCCGGGGCTGAACAACGCCATGCTCGCGATTGGGGTCATCAACGTACCGATCTTTGCGCGCATCGTGCGCGGGTCGGTGCTGCGGATCCGCTCGGAGGACTTCGTCGAGGCGGCCCGCGCGCTGGGCGCCAGAGCGAGCCGGCTGATCATCCGCCACATCCTGCCCAACGCCCTGGCGCCGATTATCGTCCAGGCCACCCTGGGTATCGGCGCCGCGATCCTGGAAGCCGCCGGGCTCTCGTTTCTCGGGCTGGGGGCCCAGGCGCCGACGCCGGAGTGGGGAGCGATGCTGGCGAACACGCGGGAGTTCCTGCGTGACGCCCCCTGGGCGGCGACGTTCCCCGGCATCGCGATCCTGCTGACCGTCGTCGGGTTCAACCTGCTCGGCGATGGACTCCGCGATGCACTCGATCCGCGACTCAGACTCTAACTCGCGCAATCGCGTCATCAAGCAATCGCGTCGTCATGCCGTCGGTTCGTACTTCGCCAGCAGCGCCTTCGTCGCATTCGTCGTCAGCACCGCGAGCACACCCGGTAGGAGGGCAAAGGCGCCGACGCCCGTCAGCAGCAGGATCGCTGAGATTGCCGTCACGACCAGCGCGAGTGCGAGTGTGAACCAGATGTTGTCGACGACCAGGAGCGCGGCCCGCCGCAGCGCCACACCCGCGCTCGACTGGTCGGCGACCAGGAGCGGCAGCGCGTACAGCTGCGCCAGGACCCACAGGACCAGCGGCGCGAGCCACACGAACCCCACCAGGTGTCCCACGCGGATGCCCTCGCCGAGGGCGGGCAGCACCCGGCCGAGGATGCCCAGCGTGCTGTTCAGGTAAAATCGCACGTTGGCCAGCAGCAGCCAGCCGATCCCTCCGTCGACGAGGAAGAACAGCAGGCCCGCCAGCCACTGCGTCCGCAGTGCGGCGGGGAGCGACCGCACGCCGACGGACTCCCGCCGCGCGATCGACGCCGCCACAGACCACGCCGCGGTGGTAACCGGTCCCAGGAGCACCCAGCCGGCGAGGAAGGCCGCCTGCCCGAGACGCGTGTCGAGGGTCAGACCGATCAGGGCCAGCGCCGGCGTCACCGACCACAGGATGCTCAGCGCGATGACGCCTCCCAGCGCGTCGTACACGTCGCGGGCAGATCGGCGCAGGACGGTGAGGATGTCAGGGCCCTATCGGGCGAGGACGTCCGGGTTCACCGGGTTGGGAGGCCGGCGGCCTTGCAGGACCGCCACGAGGTTGTCCGCGGCCAGCGTCGCCATCTTCACGCGGGTCGGGATGCTGGCGCTGGCGATGTGGGGAGCCACCGTGACCTGGTCGAGTTTGAGCAGCGGGTCGGCCGGATCGATCGGCTCGCGTTCGAAGACGTCGATGCCCGCCGCGTAGATCGTGCGCGTGCGCAATGCCTCGGTCAGCGCAGCATGATCGACCACCGGCCCCCGCGAGGTGTTCACGAACACGGCGGTGGGTTTCATCCGGGCGAACTGCGGCGTGCTGATCAAGTGGCGGGTCTGCGCGGACAGGGGCACGTGGACGCTGATGACGTCGGCGTCGGTCAGCACATCGTCCATCGCACGGAACTCGATGCCCTCCTCGGCCTCGAGGTCTTCACGCCGGAACACGTCGTAGTACAGCACCCGCATGCCGAAGCCCTTCGCGCGGCGCCCAACCGCGGAACCGATGCGTCCGAGGCCGATGAGACCCAGCGTGGCGCCGTAGACATCCTGGCCGGCCAGCAGCAGGGGTTCCCACGTCTTCCACCGCCCCGCCCGGGTGTAGGCATCGGCTTCGACCAGCCGCCTGGCCGCGGCGAGGATCAGGCAGAACGTGAAGTCGGCGACGGTCTCGGTAAGGACCTCCGGCGTGTTGGTGACGACGATCCCGCGGGCGGTCGCGGCGGCGACATCGATGTTGTCGTAGCCGACGGCGAAGTTGCTGACCACTTTCAGGCGCGGCGCGGCGTCCATCAGCGCCGCGTCGATCGGATCGGTGAGCAGGCTCAGCAGCCCGTCGACGCCCGCGGCCTCGCGCAGAAGCACGTCCCGCGGCGGGGGGACGTCTTCGCGCTCCCACGCTGAAACGTCCGCGGCGGCCGCCACGATGGCCATGCCCTGCTCAGGGATCTTGCGTGTGACATACACTCGGGGTCGCGCCACACTGGAGGACTACGAGTCGGCGGGGGGATATCCTCCGGTCGCGATTCACGAAGCAGGAAGCAGTGCAGCCAGTGGGACGACGACCGGCTGCAGCTGCGCGGGCAGCAGCGAGGCGAGCAGGCGGCGGCGTGAGTCGGCGAGGATGTCTTCAAACACGGTATCCAGCGTGGAGAGGCCGCCGATGACCGTGACGCGGCCCCGCGTCTCCGGCGGCGCCGGCGTGTTCGATACGCCGAGCGCGTCGACGTGCCAGCCCTGCGCCTCCAGGGCGGCCGCCGCCGCGTCGAGCGCGTCGACGTCCGCTGCGGTGGGTGCGGCGTCGGTGGCGCGGAAGAGCAGCACGGAGCCGTAATACCAGGCCGCGCCGTCGGCCGCCCCGGCTCCGGGATGAAAGGCCACGGACTCCACGCCCATCTTGCGCAGCGACGTTTCAACGAGGTCGCAGATCCAACGGTTGTCGGACAGATAAGCTTCGACCTCGGTACCCAGTCGATAGGCGGTATCCACCTGCTCCTCGCCGACGCTGCGGCCGCAGTGGGGACAGTTCAGGTGCAACGCCAGAAAGCTCCGCGCCTCCTCGGCGGTCGGCGAGAAGGCCAGCCACTGACCGGATTCGCGGCAGACCACCACGTGCCACCGGTCGAGGATGCCGTCACCCACGAGCTGCTCTAGCTGCTCACGCGTCTGGTCCGCCGGTCGGTCGGGCGCCAACGCCGCGACCTGGGACGCCAGCACGGTCGCCTTCTGGTGGACCTGCGGTTGCCGGCGCAGGCTGATCAGCAACTGCGCGGCGGCGGGGTTGCGCACCTCCACCCCGCTCCGTCCGTTTCCCGCCAGATGCAAGGCGGGCAGCGCTTCGGCGCGGAAGCGGACCAGTCCGGCACGGCCATTCTCATCTACCATCATGTCGCCAATGCGGCCGCCCAGTACGGCTTCCAGGTGCATCTTGGCCGCGGTGGCGGACATCCGTACCTCGTGCTGGCTGCGTCCCAGCACCACGGCCCGCAGCGTGTCGGCGCCCTGACGCGCCAGGACGAGCCGAGCCTGGCGCTGAGCGGGCGGGATCAGGACGTCGGCGAACGTCCCGGCGGCGGCGATCGCCGGCGGCAGCGCGAACTCGCCCGGCATCTGCCCGTAGCGCGCCACGACGGCGTGCGCGTCGAGCGTCAAGCTCTGGTATCCGCTCTCCTGCAGGCGGGTGAGGAGCGCCGCCAGCGCGTCGGCATCCCAGCCCGGTCGCTTCAGGTCGAAGTACTCTAGGAACATACGGGTCCCACCTTCGTCGGTCGACGCCTGCTTGCGTTATGCCCCGGCAGTCGCATCTTCAGACAACGTCTGCTGCTGAGCCACTCAGAACGCCGGGAAAGGGAGAGGATGAGAGGACGCGAATCAGTTCTCAACGTGCGTTTTGGCGGAGGTGGTCTGCTATGGTGCGTGCGGTGATTCTGGTCAAGGCTCAGATGGGCCAGGCGACGAACGTCGCGGCGGCCCTGCGCAAGATCAAGGGCGTCTCAGACGCCTACGCGGTCACCGGGCCGTATGACGCGGTCGCGATCGCCGAGGCCAAGGATGTCGGCGACCTCGGACGGTTCGTGGTGTCAAAGATGCAGCGTGTCCGCGGCGTCGGGGATACGGTCACCTGCCTCATCGTCGGCTGACGCGGGCGGGGTCATCAGCGTTCGGATCGCCGCCTCCAGTCGCTGCGTCAATTCTTCGGGCCGCTCCCCGTGCTTTGGATGGAGCGCCGGCCCCAACGCGATGGTGATTGCACCCCCCCGCGGGAACCGCGCACCCAGGGGCCAGACTTCAGCGATCCCGGTAATGGCGGCGGGCACGATGGGGACGCCCGTCCGCAACGCCAGAAATGCCGCCCCCGACTGCAGGTCCCCGAGCGGGCGGTCCTGCACGACCCCTCCTTCAGGATAGACGACCATCACGTCACCGGCGCGGAGCCGCCGCAGGCAAGCCCGCAGCGCGCCCACGTCAGTCGTCCCGCGGCGCACGAGCACCGGATCGAAACGGTTGAGCAGCCAGAAGATGACCGGATACTCCTCGAGCTCGTGGCCGGCGAGGAAGGACGGGCGGAACGGCAGGGCTGCCCCCAGCGCGACCGGGTCGAGCTCGCTGGGATGATTGGGGCAAATCAGGAACGGTCCGGAGGCCGGGAGGTACTCGGCGCCGGACAGGCGCAGCCCCCACCCGACCTGCAGGAGAAACCGGATCGAGTACTGGACCAGCCGGTACCAAACGCTGCCGGCGCGCAGCCCCTGCCGCCGCTGTGGCTGCGCGCGCTGCGCGGATTCAGCGGTCTCAATGGTCACGTCGCGGCTGACGCCTTCGTGTTCACGCATGTCCGGTCTCTCGATGCAGCTGCACGAGGCACTCCACGTGCGGCGTCTGCGGGAACTGATCCACCGCCTGGACGGCCGTCACGGCGTATCCCGCCGCGGTGAGCACGCGCAGGTCGGACCCCAGGGTCGCGGGGTTGCACGACACGTAGATGATCCGCGCCGGCGCCAGCCCCGCGATCCGGCTCAGGACCCGTCCCCCGGCCCCCGCCCGCGGCGGATCGAGCACCAGCACGTCCGGACCCGGATCGCCGGCCATCACGCCCAGCGCGCGGGCGTCGGCCGCGTAGAACTTGGCGTTGGCAATGTCGTTGACCGCGGCGTTGGCGCGCGCGGCCTCAATGGAACGGCGCGACGAGTCGATCCCGATGACCTCCCCCGCAGAACGCGCCAGCGCCAGCGCGAACGTCCCCACCCCGCAATACAGGTCCACGACGCGAGAAGACCCATTGAGCGCGGCGAATTCGTCAACGAGGGCAATCATCCCTTCTGTTTGCGCGGTATTGGCCTGGAAGAAGGTGTCCAACCCAATCGCAAACCGCAGGCCCGCGACCCGCTCGACGATGTGCGCGCGTCCGGACAGTACCTCGATCGCCGTGATCTCCATCGTCTCCGCGGGGGCGATCCCCCGGACGATCGACGCCACCTGTGGGTAGGCGCGGGCCAGCCGCAGGGCGAACGCGTCCGCGTCAGGCCACGGACCGGGTGTGGTCACGACGCCGACCATCGTCTCCCCGCTGCCGCGGGCTTCCCTGATCACCAACGTCCGCAGCAGCCCCTGGCGGGTTCGTGGGTCGAAACACGACAACCCGTGCGCGGCGACGTAGTCCCGGACGTCGCGCACGATGGCCGCCGAGGCCGTCGACTGCAGAAAACATTCCTCCACGTTCACGATCCGCCGCTGCGGAGCCCGCTCGTGGAGCCCGAGCGCCGCCGGAGGCCCGAAGGTGAACTCCATCTTGTTCCGGTAATACCAGGGGCTGGGCGCGGCGATGATCGGGCGCAGACTCCCCTCCCCCGCGACGCCGGAGAGCTGCGCGGCCACGTGCGCTTGTTTCGCTGCCGCCTGCGAGGCGTAGTCGACATCCTGCCACCGGCATCCCCCGCAGGTGCCGAAGTGCCGGCAGCGGGGGACGACGCGGTGGAGCGACAACTCCTCAGCGACCGCTGCAACCATCGCCACAAGGGTATCTTATCGTAACGGGGGCCGTGCGGCGGCCGTCGAATCGGGTCGTCATGGATGCCTACGCCTGCATTACCGGCAAGCGCGAAATCAGGACGTTTGCGGACCGGCCATTGGAGCGCGGGGTGCTGCCAAAGATCCTGGAAGCCGGCCGCCGCAGTGGGAGCAGCCGGAACCGCCAGCCGTGGCACTTCGTAGTGATAGAAGACCGCCATCGCCTGCGCGCGCTGGCCCGGTGTGGGCGGTTCGCGCAGCACGTGGCGGGCGCCGCGGCGGCGGTCGTGATCCTCATCGACACCGCCCGCGACGCGTTTGACGCCGGCCGCTGCGCGCAAAATATGATGCTGGCGGCGTGGTCGCTGGGTATCGGGTCGTGCCCCGCCACGCTGCATCGTACCGAACCGGCCCACGCCCTGCTCGGCGCGCCGGCATCGAAGAGCATTGCCATCGCCGTGTCGTTTGGCTACCCTCATCCACGAGGACGCGGCCAGTTGGAACGCGCGGTGCTGAGGGTGCTGACCGGGCGGGGACGGCGTCCGCTGGCGTCGATGGTGTCCTGGGAAGAATATGGAAGGAGCACACATGCGTAGTGCCATTGTCCGGATCATTGCAGGGGTCGCCGCGGCGGTGATCCTGCCGGCCGCGGTGGCCGCGCAGGGGCCGACCGTCGACCAGCTGCTCGAGCGGATCTTCGGATCGGAGACCACCGACCCGTACTACGAGACCGCCGATTTCGCCGCGCGGCTGAACCTCAACGTACGCGGTTTGCGGCTCGCCGCCACCGCGAGTGGATCGTTCGCCGAGTTCCGGGAACAGAAGGGCGGGCCCATCCGCCGGAAAATTGACATCAAACAGCTTGACCTCCCGGTGCTGCTCCGCCCGTTCGCCGGCACGGTCCGCCGGTTGATCCAGGAAAAGGGAGAGCTGCAGTCGGAGAACCCCGGCGACTACACCGATCACGACTTCTTCATCCTCGAGCAGCGCGCGGACAAAAAATACGTGGTCGTGGGCGTGCGGCGCGACCGCGTGAGCCAGGCGATCGCGCGCTTCGGACGCGGCAAGTTCGACAAGCAGAACACCGACGACCGCCGCGCGGTGGCGAAGTGGCTCTACACCTCACCGACCATGAAGGAATTCCTGCAGGCCCCGGGGGGCGCGTACGCCGCGGTCTTCATCACCGATGAGCTCGGCCGCGTGTACGAGCAGGCCCTCCTGTACGACTGGGGGCGCGTCGGGACGAAGATCACGTGGGGTCAGGCCAGCGGGGTGTGGATCTGGAAGCAGCTCGACTCCGACGTGGTCAGCGACGTTCCCGGATTCGGGCGCGTGACAGGGGACGCGGTGCTGACCTTCAGCAACCACTGCTGGACCTGCAAGAGATAGACACGGGCCCCGGGCCTCGGGCATCAGGCCGCAGCCCCTCCAGCCGGTAGAACAGAAACGTCCTCGATCGTTGGGGATCGAGCCCGACGACGAGCGGGTGCAGCTCCCTGACGCGCGATGCGTAGCGCCGCCAGTCCGACGCCGGCCAGGCCGGATCGACCACGACGATCGCGTCACGGCCGCCCCATTGCCCTGAAGGTCCCCACAACCGAGTCCAGATCGACTCCGGATCTGCCCGCGGCAGCAGCGTGATGGCGACCCGGGCGTGTGTCGCGTACGCGAGCTGCGCCGCAGCCTGATACCGATCCGACGCAAGGACCGCCGGCTGCGGCAGTCGCACGACCTCCGACGCCGCCCGGCGACCCGCCTGCTCCCATCCGTGGAGCTCGGCAAGCCCGGGGATCGGCGGGAAGCCGGGAAGAAGCAGCAGCGTACTCGTGGCGATCCCAGCGGTAACCGCGACCGCCGTGGCCACGGCGGTCAGGCGGTTCCACAGCGCCGCTACGCTGACAGCAAGGACAAGGTATGCCGGTACCATCCAGGCATTGCGGTGAGTCCCCGTGGTCAGCGCAAAGGCCAGCGGGACGGCAACCGCCGGTATCGCGGACCAGAAGAGGTAACGGAACCGCTCGTCGGCGCGCCGGCGCCACGCGGCCCACAGCGCCCAGGCGAAGACTGGGAACAGCACAGCGGCATAGATGAACTGGGCGGCGAGCAGATCGGCAACCGCCGACGGTCCCGGCGGCAGGTGGACGGGCCGCTCGATCAGCGTGAACCTGATGGTCGCCCACTGATGTCGAGCGTTCCAGACGAGAAACGGGCTGCCGATGACCATGGCGATGGCTAGGGCGAGAACGGGCCCGGTCGTGCGAAGTGCGCGGCCCTTGGCGAACAGATACCAGGCCAGCCCCGCAGCCAGCCACAGGATCGAGAGCTTGCCGAGCACTCCGGCACCCAGCCCCGCTCCGGCCAGCCCCCACCAGCGGGGACGGTCATGCGCCGCGCGCCAGACCGCCCGCGCGGTGAATACCCACGCGAACAGCAGCGGCGTATCCGGCGTCGCCAGCAGGCTGCCGCCGGCTACGCCCACCGTCACCGACGCGACGAGCGCGGCCAGCAGCGCCGTCCGGCCGCCGAACAGGTCGCGCGCGAAGAGGAAGAGGACATACACGGTCAGCGCGCCGCACACCAGCGGCAGCGCCCTGATCCATCCCGGCGAGTCGGAGACGCGCGTCCCAGCATAGATCAGCCAGGCGATCAGCGGCGGGTGATCGAGGTAGCCCCAGTCCGGACGCAGGCTCCACAGCCAGTAATACGCCTCGTCGTCGAACAGCGGCAGGCGCCCTGCCGCCCCCACCCGCAGGAGCACGAGTGCGGCAACCGCGGCGGCGAGGAGGGCGTCAGTGCCGCCGCGCTTCAACGGCGGACGCGTAGATGTCGGCGAGCCGGCGGGACGTGGTGAGAAAGGAATATTGGCGCGCCGCGGCCCTCGCATTGGCGCCTAACGCGCGGCGAAGATCTCCCTCTCGCATCACCCTCGCCAGCGCTGCCGCAAAGTCCGCGGTATCGGGAGGAGCGAGGAGCCCGTCCATCCCGGCGGTGACCGTATCGGCCGCCCCCGGCGCGTCGAGGGCCACGACGGGCAACCCCGCGGCCATCGCTTCGATGATGGCCAGCGGACGCACTTCGGTGAGCGACGTCATCACGAACACGTCCGACGCCGCGTAGTACGCCGGGATGTCGGCGTACGGGACGGCGCCGGTGAATCGCACGCGGCCGGCCAGCTCGGCGGCAGCGGCGAGACGGCGCAGGCGATCGAGATCGGCCCCTTCCCCCACCAGCAGCAGCTGCGCCTCGGGAACGATCTCCGCCGCGAGGCGGAACGAGGCCAGCAGGAACTCCAGGTTCTTCTCGAGGGCCAGCCGCCCGGCGTAGATCGCGACCGGGGCGGCCGCGGGAATGCCCAGCCGTGCGCGCAGATCGCCCGGGCGGGCGCGTTCGAACATGGACAGGTCGATGCCGTTGTGAACGATCTCGACGGGCTGGTGGATTCCATAGGACCGCAGCAGGCCGACAATCGACGGCCCCGGCGTCACGACCACGTCGCAGTGCGACGCGTACGTTGCCACCATGCGCCGGACCGCCCACCGGACCAATGCGGGATGGAGTGGGACGTAGTGGGCGTACTGCTCGTACTGCGTGTGGAAGGTATACACGAGCGGCAGATCAAGCCGCGCCGCGATCGCCGCGGCCGCGCGCCCGACCGCGAACGGATGCTGTGAGTGGATGACGTCCAGCCGCAGTGCGGCAATCCGGCGGAAGACCCGAGGGGCGATGGGAATGGCGAGCGGGGTGGGCACCCGCGAGGGCAGGTTGATCGCAGGATACCGGATCACGCACGTCTCGACGTCGGTATAGCCGGCGAAGCTGGGCGCGACGATGAATACCTGGTGTCCGTGCGCCTCCAGGCCGCGCCGCAGCAGGTCGACCGAATTGACCACGCCGGTGATCAGCGGTTTGTACGCGTCGGTGAAGATCCCAATCCTCATCACGCCTCCGTATCCAGCACGGCGGCACCCGTCACGCGGCTGGCGCGGAGCGCCGCCAGCGCCGTGTTCGCCTCAGCGAGCGGAAAGAGCGTGGCGGCGGTCTGCACCGGAATTCTGCCCGCGAGCGCCAGGAACTCCTCCGCGTCGGCCCGCGTGATGTTGCTGACGCTGCGCAGGCTGCGCTCCCAGTACAGCCGGTCATAGTCGAACGCCGGGATCCGATCGAGGTGGATCGCGTTGATGGCGACGGTCCCCCCGCGCTCCAGATGTCCCAGGGCCTGCACGACGACGGCGCCGGAGGGAGCGAACACGATGGCCGCGTGCACCCGCGCGGGCGCGGCATCTTCGGCACCGCCGGCCCAGACCGCACCCAGAGCCCGGCCGAGTTCGCGATGTTCCTTGCTGCGGGTGAAGACGTACGTCTCGCATCTCCAATACCGGGCGACCTGGATGACGAGATGCGCGGACGCGCCGAAACCGAACAGCCCGAGGCGCTGGCCTGGCTCGATCCCCGAGAGCCGCAACGCCCGATAGCCAATCACTCCCGCGCACAGCAACGGCGCGGCGTCGGTATCGGTGAATTGCCCGGGGATCCGGTAGGCGAAGTCCGCGTTCGCCAGCGCGAACTGGGCATAGCCGCCATCGACGTCGTATCCGGTGAACCTCGCCTGCGCGCAGAGATTCTCGTGTCTGCTCCGGCACGCATCGCACCGCCCGCAGGCATCGTACAGCCACCCGATCCCCACGCGATCGCCGGGAACGAAGCGGGTCACGCCGGGGCCCACGCGTTCGACGATGCCCACGATCTGGTGACCGGGGACCAACGGCGCTTTGTGCGGCGGGAGGTCGCCCGAGATGATGTGGAGGTCGGTATGGCAGACAGCACACCGCGTGACTCGCAGCGCGATTTCGCCGGCCCCGGGAGTTGGATCGGGCAGACGTTCCATGCGCAACTGTGCGCCGGAACCCGGCCCGGGATGGTAAAGAACCATTCCCTGCATCGATGTGTGCACTTCCCCGGCACGCGCGACCGGCCCTCTGTGCCACTCGAAGGGGGAGAGCGATTCCCTCCCCCTTCCGAACCTCCCCCTCCCCGCGTTTCCCTGCTTTCCTTCGCGTGTGATGCTCGGACTCGGCGAAGCCGGTCCTGCGCATGCGACGTTGCCGATGCTGAGCTCTTCGAGGCTAGATACACGCGGACCCAGGACCGCAGCGGGGGTGCACGAATTCGACCCAACATGAGACGCGGATCGACCGCCGCCGTCGTACTGCTCTGGGCGCTCCTCCTCACAGGGTGTCAGCCGCGTCAGGAGACGCCGCTCACCGAACAACGCGACGAGGCCACGGGATTCGCGGTGCGGACGCCGCCTGAGTGGACCAGGTCGGACGGCGGCGGCGGGCGCATTCGCTTCGTCCCGCCGGGGACGCCCGTACCCGACGCGTCGAGTGAATTCATCGCGGTCTTCGTGACCGACGTCAGCGGACCGCTGGATGAATCGGGCGTGCGCCGCCTGGTCTTCTCCGAGCTGACCATTCACGGGGTCTCGGGCTTTCAGCAGGATCCGCGGAGCAGTCCCGACGCGCGGTGGGACAAGTTCGAGGTGACAGGGAGCTCCGGAGGCGTCGAGTGGGCGTCGGTCGGGGTGGCCGTTTCAGGAGCCGCGAAGACCTACGTCCTCGTCTGCGCCAAACCCTTCGATAAATGGCGCGATGGACAAAAGCAGTGCGATGAAGTCGTGCGGACCTTTAGACCCGGAACACTGCGTGACTAGTGACTCGTGACTAGTGACTAGCCACTACACCTCGAGCATGTCGAGTCACGAGTCACGAGTCACGATCGGGCAGGCGCGGGATAGCGCTTGAGTGCCTCGGCCACGCGACGCAGCGCCTCCTGAATCTGCTCGACGCTGTTGGCGTATGAGAAGCGCAGGAAACCCTGCCCGTGTCGTCCGAACGCCGTCCCCGACAGACAGGCCACCCCGGCGTCGGTGAGGAGAAAATCGGCCAGCCGCTTGCTGTCGGCGTCGAGGCGCGCCACGTTCGGAAACGCATAGAACGCTCCGTGGGGCCGCGTGCAGGAGACGCCCTCGATGGCATTGAGACCGTCGACGATAACGTCGCGGCGCCGGCGGAATTCCGCCACCATCGCCCGCACCGGCTCCTTCGGCCCGCGCAGCGCGGCGATCCCGGCCATCTGAGTGAACGCCGCCGCGCATGATGCCGTGTTGACCATCAGCTGCGCCATCTTCGCGGCCAGGTCCCGGCGCATCACGCCGTACCCCAGCCGCCATCCCGTCATCGCGTACGCCTTGGAAAACCCGTCGAGGATGATCGTGCGCTCCTGCATGCCAGGCAGCGCGGCGAGGCTGGTGTGCTCGGCGTCGTAGGTAATCTGCCAGTAGATTTCGTCCGCGAGGACGTAGGCGTTCGACCGCGCCAGCGCACCGGCAATCGCCGTCAGGTCCTCGCGGGTGAGGACCGACCCGCACGGGTTGTGCGGAGAGTTCAGAATAACCAGGCGGGTCTTCGGCGTGACCAAGGCGGCGAGTTCGTCGGGGTCGACGCGGAACCCACGCTCCTCGCGCAGCGACAGCGGCCGAGGGACGCCGCCGACGAAGCGGGCAACCGATTCGTAGATCGGGTAGCCCGGATCAGGATAGATGACTTCGTCGCCGGGATTGACCAGTGCGAGGATGGCAAAGAACATGATCGGCTTGCTGCCGGGAGTGATCACGACCTCCGAGGGATCCACGCGGATGCCGCGAGTGACCGCGACGTGCTCGGCAACGGCTTCCCGAGCCTCGTGCAGGCCGGCGGAAGGCGTATAGTGCGTGTACCCATCCGCCAGGGCCTTCACGGCCGCCTCTTTGATGTGCTCGGGAGTGTCGAAGTCGGGCTCGCCGATCTCCAGGTGCACGACCGACCTGCCCTGCCGCTCCAATTCGCGGGCTCTGGCGAGCACCTCGAACGCAGTTTCCGTGCCCAGGCCGGCCATGCGGTCGGCCAGTATCAGATCGCTCACGGGAGTCATCTCCTTCGCCCAGAGTCCTTTATAGGGTACCAGCCAACGCCCGCCGGGTCATCGGCTGGACGCCGTAGATTACCGGGGGAGGATGCGCGTCCCGGTGCGCCCGGCGAGTGCTCGCTCGATCGCCTCGGGGGAAGTGATCAGCGCTTCCGCACCGGTCGCCTCCACAAAGCGCAGCGATGCCAGCACCTTCGGTCCCATGCTGCCCGGCAGGAAGTGTCCCCCGCTGAGGTACCGCTTGGCCTCATCCACGGTCATGCGTGCGAGGTCCTGCTGCTCGGGTGTCCCGTAGTTGAGAGCCACGCGCTCGACCGCGGTCGAAATGAGCAGGAGGTCCGCGCCGATCGCCTGCGCCAGCAGCGACGTGGCGAGATCTTTGTCGATGACGGCTTCGACGCCTTCCAGCGCTCCGTCGGACCGCCGCACTACCGGAATGCCCCCGCCACCCGCGGCGATGACCACGATCGATTGAAACACCAGGCCCTTGATGACCAGCCGCTCGACGATCTCCAGCGGCATCGGCGACGGCACCACGCGACGCCAGCCCCGTCCCGCGTCTTCGATCATCTCCCACTGGCGGGCGGCCCGCAGCCGCTCGGCCTCGTCGGGCTCATAGAATGGCCCCACCGGCTTGGTCGGCCGGTGGAACGCCGGATCGCCGCGATCGACCAGGGTCTGGGTGACGACGGTGACCACGCGCTTGCGGATGTCCCGGCTGCGCAGCTCGTTGCCGAGGATTTGCTGGATGAGGTAGCCGATCGATCCCTGGGTCTGGGCGCCCAGCACGTCCAGCGGCAGCGGCGGGGCTACGGCGGCGGCGAGCTCGGACCGGAGCAGGTTGAAGCCCACCTGCGGCCCGTTCCCGTGGGTGAGGACGATATCCCATCCCTGGCTGAGCATCGCTCCCAGGTGGCGGCAGGTCTCGCGCAGGGCCTCGATCTCGCCCCGCACGTCAGGATTTGATTCATCTCTGATCAGCGAGTTGCCGCCGATGGCGACCACCGCGACCGGCATGCGATCCCTCCCCTTAAAGTGTCTGGGGCTTCTGGGCGCGCCGCGGCAAACCCTCCGGTCCCCGTCCGATTGGCAGCCCGGTCCCGGAGCCGTACAATGATGGGCGTGCCGCCTCTGCGCATTCTCCTCTACGGCCTTGGTCCGATCGGTCTGGGCATTGCCGACATCGTGCTGCAGCGCGGCTACGAGGTCGTCGGCGCGGTCGACTCGGATCCCGCGAAAGCCGGGCGTCCGCTGCGCGACCTGCTGCCCGCGGCCCCCGCCAATCTTGCCGTCGTGCCCGCCATCGCCGACATGCGCGACGCCGGGATCGACGTCGTGATTCACTCCACCCAATCCCATCTTCAAGCGGTCCTTCCGCAGTTGCTGCCTCTCCTGGGGGCGGGATGGAACGTCATCTCCACCTGCGAGGAGCTGTCGTTCCCGTGGTCGGCTCATCCGCAGGACGCCGCCCGGCTCGACGCTGCGGCGCGCACACACGGGGCGAGAGTACTGGGCACCGGGGTGAACCCCGGCTTCATCATGGACCTGCTTCCGGTCATCCTGACGATGCCGTGCCGCGAGGTGACGGGCATCACGGTGACGCGGGTGGTCGACGCTGGGCGGCGCCGCCTTCCCCTGCAGCGCAAGGTCGGCGCAGGGCTGACGGCGGAGGAATTTGCCGCCGGCGTGGCGGCCGGCCGCATCGCCCACGTCGGACTCCCGGAGTCGGCGGCGATGATCGCCGCGGCGCTGGGCTGGGCGCCGCAGGCGATCGAAGAATCCATCGCTCCCGTCATCGGCTCCGACGGCGCCGTGCGCGGCCTGCATCAGGTATGCCGCTCAGGCTCGATTGTCCTCGACCTCACCATGGCTATCGGAATGGACGATCCTCGCGATGAGATCCGGATCGCCGGGGCGCCTCCCGTCCACGCGGTGATCGCCGGCGGCGTGCAGGGGGATCTCGCCACGTGCGCGATCGTCGCCAACACGATCCCCCGGCTGCCGGCCGCCGCGCCCGGACTGCTCACGGCCCTCGACCTCCCGCCCGGCGTCGCGCGCTCCCCCCGCGTTCCATCCGTGTAGCAGAAACCTGGGTAAATATCCGCCGGCGCCCACCCGCAGCGGGTGAGCCGTCACTTTCCTGGCCACGACCACACAGCGATAGAAGGGGGCGGAGAAACCATGGGAGGAAGGCGTGCGTGGCTCGCGCTTGGTCTCATCGTCGCACTGGCGGGAGGGTCGGCTACCGCCGGCGGTCCCGCCTTCGACGTCCCGGCCGCTCAGACGGGCGTCATCAACAACGCCGCGGCCCTGGCTCAGGCGGCCGCATCATCCGATCGCGTCAAGATCATCGTGCAGCTGACCGACCCGCCCGTCGCGGCGCGGTTCCGTCCGGCCGCCGGCGCGCGGGTCGACGCCGCATCGGCCGCGGCACAGTCGTATCAGCAGACGCTCGGGGACCGGCAGACCACCTTTGTCACGAGCCTGCGCAGCGCGGTGCCCGACGCGCAGGTGGCGGAGCGGTTCTCCATCGTGTTTAATGGCATGGCCGTCGTCCTGAGCGGCCGGGGAATCCCCGTCGTACAGCGGCTGGCCGGCGTCCGCAGCGTCACGATCAGCCGGCGGTTCCATCCGCTGATGAACGTGAGCAACCCCCTGATCGGCGCCGCAGCCCTGCGCTCCGATCTCACCGGGGCCAGCCGGGGCGGCGGCGGTGTCATGGTGGGGATCATCGACACCGGCATCGACATCCGCAACAACTTCTTCAAAGACGCGGGGTACACTAACCCGGTCGGCTACCCGAAGACCGACACCACCGGCAACCTGGCCTACGTGAACAAGAAGGTCATCGTCGCCCGGTCGTATCCGGATGCCGGGTTTGCGGACAGCGCGAGGGACACGATCGGCCACGGCAGCCACGTCGCCGGAACTGTGGCCGGCAACAGCAGCACGAGCGCGAAGGTCAACGGCGTGATGTTCTCGCTGACCGGGCTGGCCCCGCGCGCGTACCTGGGCAACTATAACGTGTTTCCCGACGGCGCGGAGTCGTCCAGCGACGCCCAGATCGTGGACGCCATCGACGACGCCGTGGCCGACGGGATGGACGTGCTCAACATGAGCCTGGGCGGCACCATCCTCACCCCGACCAACCTCGATCCCATCGTGATCGCCACCAACACGGCCGTCGACGCGGGGGTGATCGTCGCGGTGGCCGCGGGGAACTCGGGTCCCGGAGCCGGCACCGTGTCGTCGCCGGGGAATGCCGAGAAGGCCATTACCGCCGGGGCCAGCACGAATCCGCACTTCGTGGGCCAGCCGGTCGACGTCACCGCCCCCAGCGGCGTCCCGTCGAAGCTGCAGAACGTCGGGGCCGCGACGGGCGACTTCAGCGTGTTCACGTCGACGACCGCGGCGCTCTACGTGTGGTGGGGCGCCATCGCGGGAAACGACCTGGCCTGCGACGCGGTCGCCGGCACGCCGCTGACCGGCAAACTCGCGCTAATCAGCCGCGGCAGCTGCACGTTCACCACCAAGGTGCGCAACGCGCAGAACGCCGGCGCGATCGGGGTGCTCATCTTCAACAACGTCGCCGGCGATCCCGTGGGCATGGCCCACGACGCCACCGACCCGAAGCCCACGATCCCCGCGGTGATGGTCAGCAACGAGAGCGGGATCGGTATGCGCGACTGGTATCAAGGACATCCCGGGACCGCCGCGGCGCGGATCGATCCCGACTTCGCCGAGTTCGTGACCAAGAACGCCGACATCATTGCCGGCTTCAGCTCGCGCGGACCGACGACCTTCGACAACCACATTAAGCCCGACGTGACGGCCCCGGGGGTCAACGTGCTGTCCTCCATCAACGGCCCGGGCCTGTTCGCCTTCTTCCAGGGAACGAGCATGGCGTCGCCGCACGTGGCCGGAGCGGCGGCGCTGTTGCGCGCGAAGTTCCCGACGTGGTCGCCCCAGCAGATCAAGTCGGCGCTGATGAGCACGGCCAAGAAGCCGGTCTGGGATCACGTCAGTGGGACGGTGGAGACCAGCGTCATGGTCCGCGGCGCCGGGCGCATCGACCTGGCGCTGGCGCGCAACCCGCGGGCGACGTTCGATCCATCGAGCATCAACTTCGGCTCCGTCACCCCGTCGAGCAGCCGGGTCCGCGCCGTGCTCATCGTGGGAGTGAGCGGCGGTGGCAGCTGGACGGTAGACGTCAAAGGACCGGAGCGCCCCGACGGCTCGGCCACGTCGGACGTGAAGATCCGCCTGAGCACGAAGTCGGTGACCCTCGGCGCGGGGTCCACGCTCATCCTCAACGTCACGGCCGAAGCCGGACCCACGGCCCTGGGCCAGTACGAAGGCCAGCTGACATTGAAGGGCACGACCACGCTGCGGATCCCGTTCTGGCTGTACGTCGGCGCGCCGTAGCGCCTCCGCACGTGGCGCGACAGCTCCCAGAGCGCCGGCCCGGCCGGCGCTCTGGCTATTCCAGCACGGCGTGTGCCAGGGTCAGCACGTCGACGTACCCGGCGCCGGCGGCACGGAGCGCCCTGGCGCACTCGTTGACCGTGCAGCCCGTCGAGAACACGTCGTCGATGAGCAAGATCCCTCCGTCGAGAGGCACGCCGGCCGCAAACGCCCGGCGCACGTTCCGCCGGCGCTCGTCCGCGTCAAGCCCGCTCTGCGCATCGGTCGGCCGGACTCGCGTCAGCGCACCCGGCGTGAGCGGCCGGCTCAGCGCCTCGGCGACCGGCTGCGCCAGCAGCTCCGCCTGGTTGAATCCCCGTTCCCGACGCCGCACCGCGTGCAGCGGGACGGGCACGATGGCCTCCGGTGGATCCGCGCGCCACTGGGTGGCCGATTCGGCCATCACCGCGCCGAGCGGACCGGCGAGCGCGCTCCGTCCAGCGAATTTCAGCGCGTGGATCGCCTCGCGCATCGCGCCATCGTAGATGCCGGCCGCGCGCGCCCGTCTGAAGGACAGGCGCCTGCCCTGGCACTTTAGGCAGGTAAAGATGAGATCGGGTGGGCCGCGCAGCGGCTTCCCGCAGCGCTCGCAGACCGGCGCACGGATGAGCCGGATACGCTCCATACAGATCCGGCACAGGACGTCCTGTCCCGGAGTGCGGCACACCTGGCAGGCGGGCGGGAAGAGGACGTCGAGAATACCGCGCAGAAACGCCACGGCCCGAGCCTACTGCGGGCCCGGGCCGGTTGTCTCTGCCCCATCTGGGTCGTTCTCTTAGGTACCTTCGTCCCACGAAGAGAGGTACTTGCGTTGTTCGGAGGTGAGCTCATCGATGCGGACGCCCATCGCTTCCAGCTTCAACTGCGCCACCCACTGGTCGATCTCCGACGGCACCGCGTAGACCTGCCCCTGCAGGCGTCCGGCGTTCTTCACGAGGTACTCGACCGTCAGCGCCTGGTTGGCGAAGCTCATGTCCATCACCGCGGCGGGATGTCCCTCCGCCGCCGCCAGGTTCAGCAGGCGGCCTTCGGCCAGCAGGTAGAGCCGCCGGTCGTCGGGGAGCCGGTATTCCTGCACCTGCTCGCGGACCTCGCGCGTCGAGACCGCCATCGCCGCGAGAACCGGAATGTCGATTTCGACGTTGAAGTGGCCGCTGTTGGCCAGCACGGCCCCGTCTTTCATCACCTCGAAGTGCTCGCGCCGGATCACCGACCGGTCGCCGGTGACCGTAATGAACAGGTCGCCGATCCGCGCGGCGTCTGCCATCGGCATCACCTGGTAGCCTTCCATCACCGCTTCCAGCGCGTGCAGCGGCGAGACCTCCGTGACGATGACGCGGGCGCCCATCCCCCGCGCGCGCAGTGCCAGACCACGGCCGCACGACCCGTAGCCGCAGACCACCATCGTCCTGCCGGCCAGCAGCAGGTTCGTCGCCCGCATCAACCCGTCGATCGTGGATTGGCCGGTCCCGTAGCGGTTGTCGAACAGGTGCTTGGTTTTCGCGTCGTTGACGGCCACGATCGGGTATTTCAGCGCGCCGTCCCGGGCCATCGCGCGCAAGCGGATGACCCCGGTCGTGGTTTCCTCGGTCCCCCCGAGCACGTCGGCCAGCACGTCAGGCCGGTCGTGGTGGATCGTCGAGACGAGATCGGCGCCGTCGTCCATCGTGACGTTGGGCCGGCCGTCCAGGGCCTGGTGGATGTGCCGGTAGTACGTCTCGCGATCCTCCCCCTTGATCGCGAACACGCCGATCTGCTCTTCCACCAGCGCGGCCGCCACATCATCCTGGGTCGACAGCGGGTTGCTGGCGCACAGCCGGATCTGGGCTCCCCCGGCCGCGAGGGCCCGCATCAGGTGCGCGGTTTCCGTCGTCACGTGGAGGCAGGCGGCGATCCGCACGTCGCGCAGCGGCCGCTCTCGCGCGAACCGCTCGCGGATCTGCCGGAGGACCGGCATCTCTGCGCCCGCCCACTCGATGCGCTGGCGGCCTTTCTTGACGAGCGTCATGTCCTTGACGTGGTGCTCCATGCGGTCGAACCTCCATTGGTCATTGCGAGGAGCGAATGCGACGAAGCAATCCCAGATCTGAGATTGCTTCGCTTCGCTCGCAATGACAACAAGCCGCTATTCGATGAAGTCCTTCAGGCGCTTCGAACGAGACGGATGGCGCAGCTTGCGCAGCGCCTTGGCTTCGATCTGGCGGATGCGCTCGCGGGTGACGCCGAACTCGCGGCCGACCTCTTCGAGCGTGCGGGGCCGGCCGTCGTCGAGGCCGAACCGCAGCTTGAGGACCTTTCGCTCCCGGGGCGTCAGCGTCTCCAGCACGTCTTCCAGCTGCTCCTTCAACATCGTGAAGGACGCGGCTTCCGCCGGCGCCAGGGCCTCCTGGTCTTCGATGAAATCGCCGAGGTGGCTGTCTTCCTCTTCGCCGATCGGCGTTTCCAGGGAAATCGGCTCCTGCGAGATCTTGATGATCTCACGCACGCGCTCCACCGGCAGCGCCATCGCTTCGGCGACTTCCTCCGCAGTGGGCTCGCGGCCCAGGTCTTGGAGCAGCGTCCGCTGGATGCGGATGAGCTTGTTGATCGTTTCCACCATGTGGACCGGGATGCGGATCGTCCGCGCCTGGTCGGCCAGGGCGCGGGTGATCGCCTGCCGGATCCACCACGTGGCGTAGGTGCTGAACTTGAACCCCTTGCGCCAGTCGAACTTCTCGACCGCGCGGATCAGACCCAGATTTCCCTCCTGGATGAGATCCAGGAAGAGCATCCCCCGGCCGACATACTTCTTGGCGATGGAGACCACCAAGCGCAGGTTCGCCTCGATGAGGCGCCGCTTGGCCGCCTCCTCGCCCTTCTCCATCCGCTGGGCGAGCTCAGTTTCCAGTTCCGGCGACAGCAGGGAGACCTTCCCGATCTCCTTGAGGTACATCCGGACCGGATCGTCGATGGTCACGCCCTCGGCCTCGCGGGCCTCTTCGTCCTCCTTGCCCTTGGCCTCGGCTTCCTTGGCATCCTCGACGACGTCGACACCCTGCTCGAGGAGGACGGAGTAGACCCGGTCGATCAACTCGATGTTCTGTTCCGCCTCCGGGAACTGCTCGAGAATCTCGTCGTGGGTCAAATGGCCGCGCTTTTTGCCCAATTCGACCAGGGCTTTCAGCTCGGCGGGCATCTCCTCAGTTGTCTGGGGCAGGCTCTGGGCCGCCTTTTTCTTTGCCATCGTCGTCACCCTGAACCACTCGCTTTGCTCGGGTTCAGGGCATGCCTCTTACCCTTCCTTGGCATCTGTGGTGCCAACTAGTTTTAGATACTGCATCTGCAGGCTGCGAACCTTCTCGCTGTCGCCCGCGGCCGCGGCGATCTGAATCTCCTTGGCCAGGGCATCCCGTCGCAGGGCGGCGGGCTCGCGCTCCGCCAGGTATGAGATGGCGTCGTCGACTACCTTCTGCGTGTCTTTTTCCTCTACCGGCGGATCCTCGAACAGCATCCGCAGGAACATGGCCTGTTCTCCTTCATTTAGACGTTCCCGGAGGCGTTCTGATTCCTCATCGGGAGCCGTAAACAGAGCCACCGCCACGGCCCGGTGCACCGGATCGGCGAAATCGTCGGGCCCCAGCCGCGCCGCGACCCCCCTCCGGAGGGACGGCTCGTGAATCATCAGGTGCAGGAGGAGCCGTTCCGCCCGCTCCCGCGCCCGCTCGGGCCGGGCCTCCAGGGGAGGCTGGGCTTTGCCCGCCGTCCGGCCCCGCCCCTTGCTCCGGAGGCGCTGCCGGATCGCATCCTCGGCAAGGCTAAACCGTTCCGCGAGGGTCCGGACGTACTCGGCCTGCCGGACCGGATTGGCCACGCCGGCTAGGGCCGGCAGCAGCTCGTCGACGATCCTGACCTTCCCCTCGACGGTCGACGGATCGTGCCGCCGGACCGCCATCGCCACCTGATAGTCGAACACTGGCAGCGCGAGTGCGACCAGGCTCCGAAACGCCTCGGCGCCCTGCGCCCGGATGAACCCATCGGGATCCCCCGACGGCAGCACGACCACGCGCACGGACAACTCCATCTCGTCGAACAACGCCATCGCCCGCTCCGAGGCGGCCATTCCTGCCGCGTCCGCGTCGTACACCAGCACGGCCCGCGCGGCGAAGCGCTTCATCAACAGGACCTGATCCATCGACAGGGCCGTCCCCAGCGAGGCCACCGCGTTGTCGATGCCGTACTGGTGGCAGGTGACGGCGTCGATATTGCCCTCAACCACCACGATCTCATCGGTCTGACGGATCACATCCCGTGCCAGCGACAGCCCGTAGAGCGTCTTGCCCTTGGAAAACGCCACCGTCTCTTTCGAGTTTAGGTACTTCGGCTGCCCGTCGGGATCCAGCGTCCGCCCGCCGAAGGCGACGGGCCGGTCCTGGAGGTCGACGATCGGGAACATGAGCCGGTGCCGGAACAGATCGTAGTACCCCTCGCCCCGCTGCCGGCTCTGCACGAGTCCGGCCTGCTCCAGCAGCGCGGGCTGGTACCCTTTCCGCGTCAGGGCGCTCAGCAGGCCATCCCACTCCGCCGGGGCGTAGCCGAGGCCGAACCGCTGCACCGTCGGTTCATCGATCCCCCGGCGGTCGAGATACTCCCGGGCGGGCCGGCCCGTCTGCGGCTCGGCCAGTTGGGCCGCGAAGAACGCCGCCGCCGCCTTCAGCACGCGGAGCAGCTGCTCTCGCTCTGACGTGCGTCGGGTCTCTTCCGGCGTCCGTTCCAATCGCACCCCGGCACGATGGGCAAGTTCTTGGACGGCCTCCGGGAACGTCAGGTTTGCCGTCTGCATCACGAAATCGAAGGCCGTTCCTCCCTTTTGACACCCAAAACAGTGCCACAAGCCCTTCTCCCGATCGACATGAAAGGAGGGCGTCTTCTCGGAATGGAACGGGCAGAGCCCTTTGTAGTACTTCCCAGCCTTCCGGAGGGCGACATGGGTCGAGATCAAGTCGACCAAATCGACCTTGCGGCGGATCTCTTCTTTGAGATCGGGGGACAGGAAGCTTCGCATCACCGTGCACAGCACCGCAAAGGGCCCTATCTCCAGATGAGATAAGGCCCTCCGCACACCGTTATGGTCTGAATGAGTTCGGCGCGGGGCGTACCGCTCCTGCCGTACCCTAACTAGCCATGTGGGCCGATTATTCCCTGCCAGACTGAAGGACCTGGGGCCTAGTGCGAGGCCGCCTCGGCCTTATGCTGCTTCGCGCTGGCGACGATCTTATCGGCGATGTGGGCCGGCACCTCCTCATAGTGGGAAAACGTCATCTCGAACGTCCCTCGGCCGCCTGTCGATGAGCGCAGGTCGGACGCGTACCGCAGCACTTCCGCCTGCGGGACATGGGCGTGGACGACTGTGGTGCCGTTGCCCTGCGGTTCCATTCCGTGAATCCGCCCCCGCTTGGCATTGAGCTCGCCGATGACGTCACCCATCTCGTCTTCAGGAACGCGCACCCGCAGCTCCACGATCGGTTCCAGCAGCACCACCCCGGCCGCCGTCGCGGCCTCCCGGAAGGCCATCGAGCCGGCGATTTGAAAGGCGATGTCGGAGCTGTCGACGTCATGGTACTTCCCGTCGTAGAGAATCACCCGGACGTCCACCACGCGGGATCCGGAGAGCACGCCCTCTTCCAGCGCCTTGCGGACCCCTTTCTCCACCGAGGGAATGAACTGGTTGGGAATCGCCGCCCCGAAGATCTTGTCGACGAACTCGAACCCACCGCCCCGCGCCAGCGGTTCGACCTCCACGAAGCACACGCCGTACTGCCCGCGTCCGCCGGTTTGTTTCACGTACCGGCCCTGCGCCTTGCCCTTGCCGCGTACCGTCTCCCGGTACGGGACCTTCGGCACCGACAGCGCCACGTCGACGCCGAACTTCCGCCGCAGGCGGTCGGCCATGATTTCGAGGTGGGACTCGCCCATGCCGGAGATCACGGTCTGCTTGAGCTCGGCGTCGCGGCGGACATGGAACGTCGGATCCTCCTCGGTCAGCCGCTGCAGCGATGAACCCATCTTGTCCTCGTCGCCCTTGCTCTTGGGCTCGACGGCCATCGAGATGACCGGACTGGGAAACTCGACGGGCGGCAGGACCAGCGGATGGTCTTTCGCGGCGAGCGTATCACCGGTCGACGTATCGCCCAGTTTGGCGACGGCGCCGATGTCGCCCGCCGAAACCTGGCCCGCGGGCTCCTGGTGCTTGCCCCGCACGAAGTAGACCTGCCCGATCCGCTCCGGCTTCTGCTTTGCGGCGTTCACGACAGCCGAGTCGGACTTCACGGTGCCCGAGTACACGCGGAAGTACGACAGCTTCCCGACGTAGGGATCCGCGACCGTCTTGAAGACCAGCGCGGCCAGCAGGCCCGCGCCGTCGGGGGTCAGCGTCGCTTCCCCGTGCTTGGCGGTGTCGGTGGCCTTCACCGCGGCTTCGGCGGGACTGGGCAGCAGCGCGATGACCGCATCGAGGATGGGCGTGATCCCGACGAGCTTGGTCGCCGCCGCGCAGAGGACCGGTACCAGCGTCCCGGCCTTCACGCCCGCGTGCAGCCCGCGCGTCAGTTCCTCTTGGGTCAGTTCACCCGTGTCCAGGTACTTCTCAACGAGCGCGTCGTCGGTCTCCGCGGCCGCTTCGATCAGCCGCTCGCGTGCGGCCTGCGCAGGGCCGGTCAGGTCCGCCGGGATCTCCGCGGCGGTTGCCTGCCCGTCGGCGAACCTGTACGCCTTCATCTCGAGCAGATCGACGATCCCGGTGAATGCCGCTTCCGCGCCGATCGGAATCTGCAGGGGGGCAACGCTGTTCCCGAAGCGGGTCCGCAGCGAATCGAGGACGGTCTCGAAGTTCGCGTTCTCCCGGTCCAACCGGTTCACCACCACCAGCCGGCTGATCCCTCCGTGGACCGCAGAGTCCCACGCGACCTCGGTCTGGACCTGCACACCCGCCACCGCGTCCACGACGACGATGGCCCCGTCGGCGACGCGCAGCGCGCCGACGACCTCCCCGACGAAATCGGGATAGCCCGGGGCATCGATGACGTTGACTTTACAGTCTCTCCACTCCAGCGGGGCCAGGGCGGCATTGATGGTGTGCTTGCGGCGCTGCTCTTCGGGATCGAAATCGGTGACCGCCGTGCCGTCGTCGACTTTGCCCAGACGGTCGGTCGCCTTGGCCACGAACAGCATCGCCTCGACCAGTGAGGTTTTGCCGGTGCTGCCGTGGCCGACGACAGCGACATTTCTGATATGGTCCGCGGGATAGGGTTTCACTCGCAGCCTCCTCGTGGTGACTCGTGATTCGTGACTCGTGACTCGATCGACATGGTTACGTAGTGCGAGTCACCAGTCACGAGTCACAAGTCACCGTTTCGTCGTCAGTAGCCGAGTTCCTTATCAACGACGTTGTGGAGAGGCTCCTGTTTGAGGAACCGCCGCAGGTTCTCGATCAGCAGGGCCGTGACGCGGTCGAAGTAGCGCGGCGTGGATCCCGCCACGTGCGGGGTGACGATGACGTTTGCCATCTCATAGAACGGGCTGTCCGTCGGCAGCGGTTCCTCTATGAACACGTCGAGTCCGGCGCCGGCGATCCGCCCGTCTCGCAGCGCCGCGATGAGCGCCGCCTCGTCAACGATCGCCCCCCGCCCGATGTTGATAAAGATCGCCGAGGACTTCATCGCGGCGAACTCGGCTTCCCCGATCAGGCCGCGGGTGGCGCCCGTCAGCGGCAGCGCGACCAGCAGGTAGTCGGCCTCCCGCAGGACTTCGTGCAGTCCCTCCGGAGGCAGGACGCGGGCCACGCCGGCGACCGGTTCCGGGTGGCGCTTGATCCCGATCACATTGAGATCAAACGCGGCCGCGGCGCGCGCGATGTCGCGGCCGATCGCTCCCAACCCGAGGATGCCCAGGGTCCGGCCCCGCAGCTCGTCGCCGGCGACGGCCGCATGATCCCAGCGACGGGCGAGCTGCAGCCGGACGGCCACGTGCAGGCGCCGGGCGAAGGCCAGGATCACCGCGTAGACGTGTTCGACCATGGCCCGGTGGATGCCGCTGCTGTCGGTCACGATCACGTCGCCGTCGATGATCGGCGGGACCAGGAGCCGCTCCACACCGGCGCCGCTGGAGTGCACCCACCGCAGCGCCCGCGCCTGCGCCAGCACCTCCGGGGGGATGCTCCACCCGACCATGACCGTGGCCTGCGGCGCCAGCTCGCGCGCCTGTGCCGGGTCGGCGGCGCGCACGGCGCGCACGCGAGGATCCACCGCCTGGATCTGCTCCAGGTGCCGATCCTCCAGGCGCGTGAAGACCAGGACGAGGACCTCGTCCGACATGGCAGCCTAGGGCCTGGGGCCCGGGGCCTGGCCTGAGCCGGCGGCTTCGCGCAGGCGTGTCAGGACAAACCCGCGGTCCAGCGACGCCAGCAGCCATCCCGCCTGCGGACCGGAGTCTTTGCCGAGGACCGCGAGGTAGATCGCGCTGAACGCTTCCTTCGCCGGCACGCCCATCTCGCTCTTCAGGGTATGAATCGCGGCCTGCAGGACCTCCCCGCCGGCCGCGCCGTCGGCAATCAGCGGAGCCAGCCGCGCGAGGAAGTCGCGCTGGCGGGCTGACAGCGCCACCGGCGGGAGGGTCGCCTGGACGTCGAAGCGATAGGACTCCGGCGCGTACGTTTTCAGCCAGCGCCGGGCATCGGCGGCCCGGGTCTCAAGCTCGTTCACATCCGCAGGCAGCAGCGGCGCGCCCTTGTCGTCGGCGGCGGCCTCGCGGAGGTCAACCTTTGGCATCTGGATCAGGTAGGCCACCTTCGAGAAGCGGATCCGGTGGCAGCGCGGCTGCTCCCCCCCAATGCGGGAGAAGAAGAACGTCCGCGCGTAGTCCCGGATGGTATCGGCCTCCGCGGGCGACGACGCCTCAGCCGTTCCGAAGTATGCCGCGGCGGCGCGATCGTAGTCGTCGTACAGCGTCGGGATCGTCTCGCCGCCCGGATCGAAGTTGATCTGCTGCCGGTAGTGCGGCCGCACCATCAGAAAACGCGCCAGGTCCGCGCGCAGGATCGCCGTCAGCTCGGCCGCCGGTACGCCCAACCCTTTGCTCGTGCTCATCTTACGCCCGCCGACGAGGAACCACTCGTACGGAATCGGATACGGGGTCGGATACGCAAACACGCGCTCGACCATGCCGCTGGCCACGTCGTGGCTCCCGCCCTTGGTCATGTGGTCCTTTCCCGCACCTTCAATCGAAACCTGAAGAATCCGCCACTTCGCGGCCCATTCGGCCTTGTACTGAAGCTTGCTGCCGCCGTCGAAGGGCGACCGCTCCCCGCGGTGGCCGCAACCGCGGGCCCACGCCACCTTATCCGGCCGGCACTCATAGGAGACGCGAGTCCCGTCCCATCCGGTCACGACGGTGGTTCCGATCCGTCCGCACGCCTCGCACAGCGGCTGGATCGGGTGGCGTTCGGCCTTCTGGCTCCCGCTGATCTCCCGGTCGATGCGGATCAGGTCCTCGGCACGGTCGAGGGCGAGGCGGATCGCGTCGTTGAAGCGTCCGGACTTGTACATCTCGCTCGTCCAGTAGATCTGGGGATCGGCGCCGACCTTCCGCCACACGTCGGCGAAGCTCTGCCCGTAGTGTTGTGCGTAGCTGCGGCCGTCGCCGGCAGGGGACGGGAGCTCCGACAGCGGGACGCCCAGATAGCGATCGAACTCTTCGGGCACGACCTGGGGACGCGAGTCAAACGGATCATAGTCGTCGAACCCGTAGAGGAACACGGCGTCCCGTCCCCGATCCCGCAGGCCGCGCAGAACACAGTCGTGCAGCACTACCCCGCGCAGGGAGCCGACGTGAATCGGGCCGGACGGGCTCTTCGCGTCGTTGATGACGTAGCGATCGGACGGGCGCGAGGCCAGGATGTCTTCGACGATGACGTCAACCCACATTATCCCATTATCCCTCTTATCCCGACCTTGCTTATCAGATGTTCCCTCACGTCTCCCACGAGGAAAAAGGACCCGGTGATCACGACGACGTCGTCCGAGCCCGCGAGCGCCAGCGCACGATCGACTGCGGCGAAACGGTCGGGGATGACTTCCACAGCGGGCGCGTAGCGGGCCGCTTCTTCGGCCAGCGCGGCCGCCGGCAGCGGACGGACGTGCTGGGGAGTGGTGGCGATGACGGTGTCCGCCAGCGGGGCGATCAGGCTGGTCGACGCGCGGTGATCGTGCGTGGCCACCATGCCGAAGACCAGGATGAACCGCCGCCGGGGGAACAGCGCCTCCAGCGTGTGGCGCAGGGCCGCGATCGATGCGGGGTTGTGCGCGACGTCGAGCACCACGGCCGGACGCTCCCGGATCACTTCGACTCTGGCGGGCCAACGGAGGGCGGCTAATCCGACCCGCACCGCCTCCTCCGAGCATGAGACCCCGCGACGGGATAGTGCCTCAGCGGCGGCAACCGCGGTCGCCGCATTCTCCAGCTGATGCGTTCCGACCAGCGGCAGCGTCAGCGTGCCGTAGTCGCGCGAGGGACTGCGCAGCCGGAACGTCTGATCGTGGACCCTGGTGTGCAGCAGCCTCCACTGCATGATCTCGTCGGCGACGATCAGCGTTGCGTCCTGCGCGTTACACACGCCGATAATTTCCGCCAGTGCCTCGGGCGCCTGCGGGGCGCTGACGACCATGCCGTGCGGGCGGATGATTCCCGCCTTCTCCCGCGTGATCGACGCCAGCGTCTCGCCGAGGACCTCCATGTGATCAAAACTGACCGGGGTGAGAATCGACAGGATCGGCTCCGCCACGTTGGTCGCATCCAGCCGCCCGCCGAGCCCTACCTCCATCACCGCGAGATCGACCGCCTTCCGAACGAAGTACTCCATGGCCAGTGCCACGGCCACTTCAAAATAGGTGGGGCGCCCGAACGGCCCCGACCGCATGGCCTCAACGTGAGGCCGGACGCGCGCAACCCCGTCGGCCAGTGCCGTGGGGGAGATCAGCGCGCCGTTGATCCGGATCCGCTCGCGGTAGTCGACCAGGTGCGGCTTGGTGTACAGTCCCACCCTGCGCCCGGTGGCTTCCAGGATCGAGGAGAGCATGATGGCGGTCGAGCCTTTGCCTTTGGTCCCCGCGACCAGCACCGTGCGCAGGCGGCGATGTGGGTCGCCCAGGCGGGCGAGCAGGTCCTCCATCCGCCGGAGCCGCCGCTCTTCGTAGCCGATGGGCGGCGCGTTGCCGCGGTCGAGCAGGCCGTTGATGAACGCCAGCGCGTCGTCGTACGTCATGGAAGACCGGGAGCGGGGAACCGGGAACAGGGAACCGTTGGGACACCGATCCACATATTCAAAAGTCTAGATGGTTCGAGGGACTCGCAGGAGCCCAGCGGCAGCCTGGACGGTATTTCGAAGCAGCATTGCGATGGTC
The DNA here is from genome assembly GCA_036004445.1 of bacterium. Taxonomy (GTDB): domain Bacteria; phylum Sysuimicrobiota; class Sysuimicrobiia; order Sysuimicrobiales; family Kaftiobacteriaceae; genus DASXUC01. The sequence continues at coordinate 42,204 of DASYRL010000012.1, read as the reverse complement.
ATTGGCCCGACGCCGCCGGGGACGGGGGTAATCCATCCCGCGACGGCGGCGGCGGAGGCGTAGTCAACGTCGCCTCTCAACTTGCCGTTGACGCGGGTGATCCCGACGTCAATCACGACGGCTCCGGGTTTGACCATCTCGCCCGTGACCAGCCCGGGCCGGCCCGCGGCCGCGATCAGGATGTCCGCCCGACGCGTGTGTGAGGCCAGTTCGCGAGTGCGCGTGTGGCACCATGTGACGGTCGCGTTCGCTTGCAGCAGCAGCAAGGCGATCGGACGGCCGACGATCAGACTGCGGCCGATCACCACGGCGTCCAGCCCCGCGGGATCGACCCCGGCGTGAGCCAGCAGCACCATGATCCCCGAGGGCGTGCAGGGCACGAGGTCGGGCCGCCCGGCGAGGAGCGCGGCGAGGTTGGCGGGGCTCAGACCGTCCACGTCCTTGCGGGGATCCAGGCGCGCAAACACGTGGTCGGGATTGATCTGCGGGGGCATCGGCTGCTGCGGGAGGATGCCGTGAATGTCCGGCCGGGCATTGAGCTCATCGATGAGGCTGAGGACGTCCTGTTCGGCCGTCTCGGCGGGGAGCTGGTAGGTTTCGGAACGAATCCCGGTGCGCCCCGCGGCTTCCCCCTTCCGCCGGACGTAGAGCGCCGACGCGGCATCATCGCCAACGAGGATGGCCGCCAGTCCGGGCGAGGTGCCGGCCTGCTCGGTCACCACGCGCACCTGTGCCGCCACCTCGGCTTCGACCTGCGCCGCGACCGCCCGTCCGTCGAGGATGTGCGCCGTCATCAATTCAATAATAGGCCCGGCACGCCGGCGGCGTACCGGGCCAGCTGAGAGGAAACCGCGATTCAGACTACGGGTACAGCGTGAACGGGTTGCCGCTGGGATTCCGGTTCCGCCGCCCGACGAAGATCTTCTCCAGCGCTTTGCCTCCGGTGCGCCCGTCGATCTCGACATAGAACGTCACCGGCGTCCCCCGCGCGGTGCGCAGGTTGAATCCGTCCACGTCGCCCGCGGCGACGAGATGGAAGCCGACGCGGTCGCCAAAGCGGGAGACGATGTCGACGTTGCCTTCGATGTCATCCTTCCCGAGCGCCAGCAGCCCGCGCTGGAACTGCACCCACCCGTTGAAGACATGCCGGGTCTTCTGGGTCGTCGCGCGGACGCGCCAGACGTCGCCGTCGAACCAGATCCACAACGACTGCTGCCCTTCCGGATCGTACGCGGTCGGCCGACCGTTGGGGTCGATGCGTCCCTGACCACTCACGGCCGTGGCGATCATGATCAAGAGGGCACACAGGACGACTGCGAGCACTCGCCTCATCCAATTCACCTCACTGGATTGATGACTTCCGCTTGATTTCAGACTGAATTCGGCCTGCCACCGGCGAAGTCCTCTTGCCGATGGTCGAGGTGGTCCCGATCGTCGGCGCCTGAAGAATCTGAAGAAGATCTTAGCGAGAAACATGGCATCGCCATGAACCTGAGTGCAGCCAGTGGTTCATGGAGCGGGGAACGGGAATCGAACCCGCATAACCAGCTTGGAAGGCTGGAGCTCTACCATTGAGCTATCCCCGCCCAGGACAACTGCGTCTACCCAGTCTTCCCAGTCTCAAGCGCTCTACCTGCCTCACCTCTATTGACTGGGTAGACCGGGTAGACTGGGTAGACTGGGTAGACTGGGTAGACTGGCCTTCAAATGGTGGGCGGGAGAGGACTCGAACCTCCGTAGGCGTTAAGCCAGCTGATCTACAGTCAGCCCGTTTTGCCGCTCACAGCACCCGCCCATTGCCGACATCTTATCATACGTTGAACCTTTGCTGCATCAAGAACGGTGCCAGTGGCTCGGTCGGGCCAATTCGAGGTGTTCGGATTGACGCAGCCTCGCTCTCAACAATACGCTTGAGTCATGCCGCGGCGATGGACCGAACTGGAGGAGCGCGAGAAGCGTGAGGAGCTAACTGAACTCTACGTACGTCAGAACAAAACCATCTTCGAGACAGGGGCAATACTGAAATTGCACCCAGGTTCTATATATGATCGTCTCGTACGACTGGGAATTCCTACTCAGCCGAAGGGCCCTCAACGAGGAAGCCACAACGCGAGGATACTCCACGTGCCTGCACATTCCGGTGACCTGGCTGAGTTCTGCGGCATCATGCTTGGAGATGGCCATCTAGGAACGCGCCAGCTTACCATCACAGCCAACATCAAGACGGACGCTCAATACGTCGCCTACGTTCAAGACCTGGTTGAAGCCTTGTTCCACTACAGACCGCCTAGGAGCCAAGTGAAAGATCACTCAGTGGTTGACCTTTACCTCACCTCGACCCCTCTTATGAGAGAGCTGCCCAGCATTGGACTCTATTCGGCGAACAAAGTCAAAGATCAGGTTGGCATTCCAGATTGGATCCTGAGTGAGATTGAGTACCAACAACGATTCGTCCGCGGATTCTTCGACACAGATGGCTCCATCTATCTTCTGAAACACTTCAACGCGCCGCAGATGTTGTTCAAGAACCGTTCGATCCCTTTGCTGGACGGAACCAGGAAGATCCTCCTCAATCTGGGTTATCATCCGTCTAGGATCAGCGGCTACTCCGTGGTATCTGACGCGACGGAGAGACATCGAGCGGTACGTCTGGGAGATCGGATTCGGAAACTCAAAGCATCTGGATCGGGCCGCGCGATTCGGCGTTCGCAATGCGCTATCATCAAACTCCACCAACCTTCCGGGAGTGGTCCGCGAGTGGCAGGCAGAGTACTATAGTGAACAATGCGTAACGGCACTTCTGGCAATCAACTGAAGATCTGGCACGAGCACTGGCAGGACGAAGGCGACGCCGCGTTTCTCTACCGGGAGATCGTTTCGCGGGAGACCGACCCCCAGCGCAAACGGGTCTTCAGCGGCTTAGCCGGCGTGGAGGATCAGCATCTCGCACGATGGGCGGAGGTCCTCCACGGCGCCGGCGTCGAGCTGCCGCCTCACCACCCCAGCCTCCGCGCCCGGATCATGGCGATGATGGGCCGGATGTTCGGCTGGCGGCTCTTGGCCTCTCTGTTGCTCAGCGAGGAAGGCCGCGAGACCAAAGGCTACCTGCGCGGAGCGGAAGCCTACCAGAAATCTGAAGCGTCACAAGCTGCCGCGGAACTGGCCAAAGAGTCCGCGGAACACGCGGAGCAGCTCGGCGAACTGCTGGGGGTCTCCGGAGAACCCTGGCACCGCACGGCGTCGGGCGGCTTCCTGCGCAACGCCGTGTACGGCTTCAACGACGGCCTGACCGCGAACTTCGGGCTCGTGATGGGCGTGCTGGGTGCCAGTGTTCCCCACCACATCATCGTGGTATCCGGGGTGGCCGGCCTCATCGCCGACGCCCTGTCCATGGGCAGCAGCGGATTCCTCGCGGCCAAGAGCGAGCGGGAAGTCTACACCCATGAGATTGCGGTGGAACGCGAAGAACTGCGCCTGATGCCCGACCTCGAGCAGGCGGAACTGGCCCTATTGTACGAGACGCGAGGGCTCGATCCGGCCGAAGCCAAGCGCGCCGCGGCGCAGGTCATGGAAGATCCCGAGCGGGCCCTGCGCGAGAAGACGCATATGGAATTGGGCATCGCCGAGGCGACGATGTCGCCGCTACGCGAGGGGTGGATTACCGGAGTGGCCACAGCCGTCGGCGCGTTCATCCCTGTCTTCCCGTTCCTCATCATGCAGGGCCGGCCGGCGATCTTGACGGCATTCACCATCAGCATGCTCTCGCACTTCGGCGTCGGCGCCGCCCGCAGCGTGTTCACCGGCCGGGGAGCGTTCCGCAGCGGAGCGGACATGTTCATCGTCGGGCTCGGCATCGCCGCGATCGGCTACCTGGTCGGGGAGTGGATTTCCCGGACCTTATGAAACCGGCGGGCGGTTCCCACACCCTTTGAAAACGATCCTAGCTCCTAGGCTGTGGATGCTCGCCGCGATCGCCTGGCCCGGCTGAACCAGAACGCGGCCCATCCCGCCACCAGCAGCGCCACGATCGCGATCCGGTTGACGTTCACGACCGGCTGAATCTTCAGCGCGCCGTCGGTAATCTCCAGGAACGCCACCGGCTCGATGCGGGCTCCCCCGCCCCCACCACCGCCGACGGGCGCGTCTTTGCCTGCCTCGCCCTTCGGGCCCTGCCCGCCGCCCATGCCGAAACCATAGGACACCGACGCCAGCGGGATGATGGTGCGCCCGTTGATCTGCATCGGCTCGCCGACCACCGTCTTCGCCGTGGCCTGGGTCTGCATATCCGCAAACCGCTTCATCAGCTCGTCGAGAAACATTCGCCACCTCCACTCATCGCCATCGCCTTCAGACTACCGTACCACACAGGTCCCGACCATCCGGCGCGCACCCGACCGCGCTGCCGTGTGCCGGCTGACGCTGGGCGGCAGGACAGGTTCGACGCACGGGTAAATCAAACACGACTCGAAGATGAAACAGATCATCCCGGCTCCGCCGCGACCTGCCGACGACCCCTGGGAGATGGCGCTGCGCCAGTTCTACCGTGCGTGCGAGCACGTCCCGATGAAGCGCGGCATCCGGGAGTACCTCGCCCATCCGCAGCGCGAGCTTACCGTCAACTTCCCGGTGAAGATGGATGACGGTACCGTCTCCATCTTCACCGGGTACCGGATCCACCACAGCATGGTGCTCGGGCCGACCAAGGGCGGCATCCGCTACAGCCCGCACGTGAACGTCAGCGAAGTCCGCGCGCTGGCGATGTGGATGACCTGGAAGTGCGCCCTGATGCACCTGCCCTACGGCGGGGCAAAAGGGGGCGTTGCCTGTGACCCGCGGGCGCTGTCGACCGCTGAGCTGGAACGGTTGACCCGGCGGTATGCGTCGGAGATCAGCGTCATCGTGGGGGCGGACCGCGACATCCCTGCGCCCGACGTGGGCACGAATGACCAGATCATGGCGTGGTTCATGGATACCTTGAGCATGCACGCGGGGCACTCGATCACCGCCGCCGTGACGGGGAAGCCGATCTCGATCGGCGGGTCGGCCGGGCGGCGCGAGGCGACCGGCCGCGGCGTGATGATTGCCGCGCGCGAAGCCGCGCGCGTACGTGACGTTCCCTTCGCCGGCGCGCGCGTGGCCGTCCAGGGATTCGGCAACGTCGGTGCCACCGCCGCCTATCTCATGCACGACCAGGGCTGCCGGGTCGTCGCGGTCAGCGACATCGCCGGCGGTATCTACAATTCCGGCGGCTTCGATCCCCGCGCCGTCCTGCGTCACGTGAAGGAGACCGGCGGCGTCGCCGGGTTCCCGCAAACCGAGCCGGTCTCGAACGCGCAGTTGCTGGAAGTCCCCTGCGACTTCCTCGTCCCGGCCGCCATTGAAGGCCAGATCACGCGGGACAACGCCGCGCGGATTAAAGCGCGCCTCATCGTCGAAGGCGCCAACGGCCCCACCACCCCGGAAGCCGACGAGATCCTGGAGGAACGCGGGGTGTTCATCGTCCCCGATATCCTGGCCAACGCCGGCGGGGTTGTCGTCTCCTACTTTGAGTGGGTGCAGGACCTGCAGTCGTTGTTCTGGAGCGAAGCCGAGATCAACGAGCGGCTCGAGCGCATCATCGTGCGCAGTTTCCACAGCGTCGTCGAGCTGGCGCGGGAGCGCGAGGTCGACCTGCGCACCGCCGCCCTAATCTTTGCGGTCCGCCGGGTCGCGGACGCACTCATGACCAGGGGCATCTACCCTTAACCCAACTGCGTCTTCACCGTCTCCACCGTCTACTCCGTCTTCACCGTCTCACCCAACATCCGTGCGTGGCACGGAGTAGACGGAGGAGACTGAGAAGACTGAGTAGACGCTCTTAAGGAGTGAAGGCCACCTTGAAAGCCTGCGAGTGGGCCTTCCCCATCGCGGTTCGTAGCGCCCCGGTGTAGTCGCTCAGCGGAAACCGGTGCGTCACCAGCGGCGCCGGATCGAGCCGGCCGCGCGCGATCCAGTCCAGCACGAGGTCCATCGTGCGCACGCGGCGGCCTTCCCACGACTCCATGCTGTAGATGTAGCTGCCGAGCACGCGCAGCTCGTTCAGCCAGATCGGCGTCCAGTCCACCCCACGCGGCAGGGCCGCCACCCCCAGCAGGATCATGGAGCCACCCGGGCGCGTCCACCACAGCGCATCTCCGATACTGCGGCCGCCGCCGACGCACTCGACGGTGACGTCGGCGCCTCCGCCGACAGGCACGCGAGATCCGATCAACGGTCGATGCAGCTTCGCCCCCAGCAGCGACGCCAGCGCCTCGTAGTGCCCGTCGCCGCGCTGCAATCGCACTGTCTCATCCGCACCCAGCCGCTGCGCCATCTGCTCCTGAAAGGCGTACTTCGCCAGCACAACGATCCGGACCGGCGCGCCCAACGCCCGCAGGACGGCGACCACCGACTGCCCGATGACCCCTCCCCCCACGACGAGCACCGTTTGTCCGGCATGAAGCGGATGTCGCAGAAACGGGTGCAGGGCCACCGCCATCGGCTCGACCATTAGGGCGTTCTCGTCCGAGACGGCGTCGGGGACGGGGAGAATCTGGGAACGATGGGCCACAAACGTCTGCCCCCAGCTGCCCCCGGTATCGCGGCAAAAACCGAGGCTGAGTCCGGGGCTGATGTGGCCCTCGGTGTAGCGCAGGCAGATGTTGTAGTTCCCGGTGGCGCAGTTGGCGCAGAGCGGAGCGATCCCTCGCGCGGCGCAGGGCAGCGTGGGTTCCACGGTGACCCGCAGGCCGGGGGTGAGATCGTGCACGCCCCGCCCCACTTCGACAATCGTCCCGACGTTTTCGTGGCCGAGGACGCACGGAAATGACGTCAGGACGGACCCTGCCGGACTGGTCGTGAGGTGAATTGCGGAGAGATCGCTGCCGCATACCCCGCCGAGGATGGTGCGGACCCGGACCCAATCGTCCCCCGGCAGCGGCGGATCCGGGATCTCGCGATATTGCAGCGGTGCCCACGCGCCCCACAACGCGTTCTGCGACACGGCCGACAGCGCCTTCGTCGCCAGGAAGCGCGGAATCGTCGGATCAAATACCAGAGCTTTCAAAGGCGTCACCCAGTCTACCCAGTCTACCCTGTCTACCCTGTCTACCTGCTACAACACGGGCTGGTTGGAGACTGGGAAGACTGGGGAGACAGGGAAGACTGAGTGGACGCAGTCAGGACATCGGGACCTGCCGAATGAACCCCCGCTCTAGTCGGTCAAAGATATCCGATAGCGTTGGGCCCGTGATCGTGAGCCCGTGGTTCTTCAGGCCGACGACGGCGCGGCCCGGCGTTGACGCATCGCGGACGACGTCGGCTACCGCCTGGGCCAGCTGGATCGTCCCGCACGGGTAGTTGATCGTCGTCGACGAGATGTTCTCCATCCAGGCGTGAACGTGGACGATCGCGCCGACCTCGGGATGCTCGGTGTAGATCATCCAGTGTTCGATGGCGTCGACGGACACGCGCCGCGGCTTGACGTCGGGGGGGACGCTGAGCAGGATCACGTTGCGTTCGGCATCAAACCCCTTCACCATCAACATGTCGCGGCCGATCACCTTCATGTTGGACTTGTCAACGCCGCTCGCGCTCATCCAGAACCGAGCCGGGTCCTTGCGGACGCTGAGATTCCCGTAGCTGAGCCCGCCGATGCCGTAGAGCCGCTCGATGTGCCGCAGGTCCCGCTCATCGAGCAGTTCGTGGATCGGGAACGGCGCCGGCAGCAGGTCGAGGGCGTCCAGCCGCTTGCCGGCGTCGGAGAGCTGAGCGGTCAGCGCGTCTCCGTGCCATAACTCCGCCTCCAGGTCAGCGTCGAACTGGTTGTCGATGACCAACTGCGACGACGCCAGCGGGTACAGGCGCTTGAAGATGTATTCGAAGTACTCTCGCTCGCCCAGCTCGGGGATCGCGTAGTAGCCTTGCTCCAGGGTGACGAAGTAGGTGTTGACCGTGCCGCCGTCGCGGACGAGGTACAGGCAGAGGTTGGCCAACGATCTGACCAGCAGCGGGTAGGCTTGCTTCAGCACGTTCTCCGGCTTCTGGTCGGTCACCGCGATGGAGAGCACGAAGACGGCTTTCGCCCTACGGCGGTACGGACGGGGATGCTCGACGTCGATGCAGTTGATGACCAGCCGCAGATCCTCGTTGTCCGGGTCGTCGACGTAGGTGTGGCCGTGGTGGGTGAAAACCTCTTTCAACCCGCCGACGACCCACGCCAGGACCGGATCGTCGTACGACCCTACAACCGTAAACTTCATGGACTCCTCCCAGTTGCCGGTGCGTATGGTACCATTCCCGCGATTATCCGAGAATCCCCTGTGCGTGGTGTCCCCGCAGCAGCCGGCCCTCCGCAAACCGCGACAAACGGAACGCGGAAACGTCGACCGCCGGCTGCTCGCCGGTGATCAGGGCCGCCAGCACTTCTCCCAGCGCGGGGCTGAGCTTGAACCCGTGCCCGCTGAACCCGGCGGCAATGAACAATCCCTCGATCCCGTCCACGGCACCCAGGACCGGCTGCCAGTCCGGCGTGACGTCGTAGAGGCTGGCGTAACCGCCACGGACGTCCGATTGCGCGGCCTCGGGGAACCGGCGGCCCCACATCCGGCCGACGTGCTCGACGTAGTCAAAGTCCACTCCGCGCCGGAACACGTCGGGAGAGACGAGATCGCCCGCATCCTCCTCCAGGACACCCGCCAGCACCGTGCCGCCGGCTTCGGGGCGTGCGAAGAGCCCCTGAATCAGATCCTCGACGACAAGACGCAGTGGCCCGAACGCCGGCGGAGGGGCCAGCTGCACGACCTGCTGCCGCGCGCTGACGATCGGGACGTCGATGCCCAGCGGCGCGAGCAGCGGCGGGGTCCACGGTCCCGCGGCCACCAGCACCGACGCCGCCTCGACCCGTCCCCGGGAGGTCGCGACGCCCCGCACGCGTCCGCCGCTCACCTCGATCGCGGACACGGTCGCGGCCTCCCAGATCTCGGCGCCGTGACGCCGCGCGGCGGCGGCAAAACTCGTCGCGGTCGCGTACCCGTCCGCGAATCCCGAGTCCGGTTCCCAGGCGGCCCCGCCGGCGTCGTCGACGGCCAGGCGCGAATCAAGATCGAGCACGGCCTCCGCGGACAGGACCTCCGCGCGCACGCCCAGCGCGTGCTGCAGCGCAACGTTCTCGCGCAGCGTGGGCATCTGCGGTTCCGACACCAGCAGGAGAAACCCGATGCGGGAGAAATCGGCCGTGCCGCCGGTTAGCTCCTCGAACTCGGAGAACAGGGCCAGGCTCCGCTGCGCCATGCGGACGAGCGGTTCGTAGGAGTAGTGCAGACGGATGATCCCGATGGATTTCGACGTCGGCCCGGCTCCCACCGTGTCGCGCTCAACCAGGAGCACCCGGCCCTGCTCCCCGCGCAGCCGGCGGGCGAGCTGAAACGCCACGCTGCTGCCGGTCGACCCGCCCCCGATCACCACCACGTCCGCGGTCGTCATCGGCACGGTCGTGGCTCAGTCGGTGTCATGGAGAGGCAATCGACCCAGCACGGTCGTCCCGATGCCCGGTGCCGAGAGAATCTGGAGCGACCCGCCCACCAACTGAGCCCGCTCCCGCATCCCGGCCAGTCCGAGCGTCCGGCGGCCCGCCTGCGGCTCGTCGGCGTCGAAACCGGCGCCGTCGTCGCGCACCATGACCTGCAGCGCCTCCCCCCGGCGCCCCACCCGCACCTCCACCTTCTTGGCGTGGGCATGGCGCAGTACGTTGGTGATCGATTCCTGGACGATGCGGAACGCCGCCGTCTCGATCTCGGGCGGCAGCCGCTCGGTGAGTTCGCTCAGCTGCAGATCGACGGTCAAGCCGGCCGGGCGTACGTGCGTATCGACGTACGCGCGGATCGCCGGCCCCAGCCCGAGCTCGTCCAGCGTCGGGGGACGCAGTTCGTAGACGAGTTTGCGGAGTTCTTCGAGGCCCTGCTGCGCGAGACCGTACAGTCTGCGCAGCGACGCTGCCAGTGGCTTGTCCTTCTGGTCAACCTGCGCGGCGAGATGATCGAGCTGGATCATCAGCGCCGACATCAGCTGCCCGCCCTGATCATGGAAGTCCCGGGCGATCCGCCCGCGCTCTTCCTCCTGCGCCACCAGCAGGCGCTGCATCAAATCGCGGGCTGTCTGCTCTTGATCGCGCACCTTCTCGAACAGGCGCGCGCGCTGGATCGTTACGGCCAGCTCATGGCCGAGGGACTCGAGGATGTTGAGCTCCTCGGTGGTGAAGCTGCGGCCGCGCTCGAGGAGGAGGTTGAGGATGCCGACCGTCTCGTCCTGGGCGATCAGCGGGACGGACGCGTGCCAGTGCGACTCAGGCTGCTGAGGGAGCGCCTGCTCCAGCCGGGCACACTGAATGAGGTTGATGGGTTCGGTCAGCTGGCCGTCCCGCAGCATCTGGTTGCAGCGGCAGTCGCCGGACATCCGGCGCTTGCCGGCGACGGCCAGCGCCCCCGGAAGGTTCACGTCCGCCGCCAGGCGGAACGTCGACGTCTCGTCCTCGAACAGGAAAATCCAGCCGGCCCGCACGTCCAAAAGCTCGACGATGCGGTGCAGCGCGCCATCGAGGGCTTCGCGCAGGGTGAATGAACGGTTAAGGACCTCCGCAATGCTGCGGAAGATCCCCATCTGCCGCGTCGTGCTGAGGATTGTGTCGTGGTCCACGCCCTCTCCGTGTTCGTCGGGCGCGGAGTATTTCCTAGTCAGCCAAATCAGTGGCGGCAGGATGCTCGGAGGCGGCCACCGCCGATTCAGCCATCCACAGACCGCCCCTTCCACCCGCCCAATCGCAGAAGGTTTGATCGGAATTACGATCCGTATGTCCGATACCAAAGGGCGTCAGGAGTTGCGAGGTCAGAGGAGCGCTCCGCGTATTTCTTCCACCAGGGCCGGCCGAATTCGCCGGCGATGTCGGAGAGGCGGCGCATCCGGTCCGCGCCGGTAGTCTGGAGCCAACGCCGGCGAGAGCCGCGGTCAAGAGATGCCGCGTCCTCCCAGACCGCGCGGCCGCCGAGGAATCCGGAGGCCCCGGCGCGACATGCCGCTTCGACCCAGCGGAGGAACTCGTCGTACCCGGCCCCGCCGCTGAGCAGGACCCAGGGGATCGGCGTGGTCTCGTCCAGCCGGGCGCACACTTCGGCCCAGCGCTCGGGTCCAAGCCCGCGGCCGGGAAACTCTACCTTTAATATGTCCGGCCCCCGCGGTGCCAGTTCCGCAGCCGACTGCGCAACGAGATCGGCGCGAATTCCGCCCAGGCTTTCTGAGGACCGTTCGGATGCTGTCAGCGCGTAGAGGAGCGGCTCCAGCACGAACGGCAGATCCGCGTCCGCCGCCGCGGCCGCGACGCCATCGACGACGGCGCGCTGGCGGGCAGCCGACTCCGCGCGGTCGGGCCGATAGTACAGGAGCAGTTTGACTCCCGACGCGCCCATGCGTCTGATCTTGGCCACGCTCCAGTCTGGGAGGAGCGTGGTGATCCGGCCGGCCGGCGTTTCCTCATATCCGGATTCCTCCGCCGAAACGATCAGGCCGGTGTGTCCCGGCAGCACCCCGGCCGCAACGGCCTGGGCGGCGCCGTAGATTGGATCGAGCAGGACCGCCGTGGCCGTAGGTGCGAGCATCTCAGCGAGGTCCAGTTTGAAGGTAGTGATGTCGGGGGCGCGTACCTGGCCCGGCGCCGCGGGGTTGAGCATCCTGCGGAGGGACCCGCGATGGTCCATCGCGCACATGGCAAAGATGCCGCGGCCATCGGATAACTGCTGCAGGCCCCGCAGCTTGCCGATGCTGAGGTTCCGATCGTCGTTCGTCGTTCGTCGTTGGTCGCTCATGGCCGGTTCACTGTTCCCTGTTCCCAGTTCCCGGTTCCCGGCCTAGGTCGCCATGATCCGCGCCAGCTCGAGCAGCCGCAGATCGAGCTCCTTCCGCCGGGCCTTCACGTCGACCAGCGGAGTCGCTGCGATTGCTCCGTCGCGCAGACCGAACATCACACCGTGCGTCCCGTCGTGGAGCGCCTGGGCCGCCGCCGCTCCCGCGCGGGTGGCCAGCAGGCGGTCGAACGCGGTCGGACTCCCGCCTCGCTGGACGTGGCCAAGGATCGTGGCGCGCAGCTCGAACCCGATGGCCTGGCGATGCTCTCGCGCATACGCGATGAGCCGTTCCGCGTTGTAGGCTGCGCCCTCGGCGACGACGACAAAGGCGTGCAGCTTGCCTCGGTCGGCTGAGGCTGCGAGCTCTGCGAACACGGCCGCAGGATCCGTCTCGACTTCAGGGATGACGATGGTCTCTGCCCCGCCGGCCAGCCCCGCCATCAACGCCAGGTAGCCGCAGTCCCGCCCCATGACCTCGACGAGGAAGGCGCGCTGCAGCGAGGACGCCGTCATCTTCAACCGATCGATCGCCTCCAGCGCGATGTTGAGCGCGGTGTCCACGCCGATGCTGATGTCGGCTCCGTAAATGTCGTTGTCGATCGTCGACGCCACGCCCACGACGGGGACGCCCATCGCTGATAGGTCCGCGGCCCCGCGCTGCGATCCACTACCTCCCACGACGACCAGGCCGCTGAGGCCGTACTGCCCGATGGTCTCGATGGCTTCGCGCCGTCCGGCGTCATGAAAGAAGTCCTCACAGCGGGAGCTGTGCAGGACCGTGCCGGCCTGGTGGATGATGCCGCCGACGTCCCGCGGCCCGAGCGGTCTCAGCTCGCCTGCGATTAGACCAGTGTACCCGTGCCCTACCCCCCAGACCTCGACCCCCGCCGCGATCCCCGCGCGCACGACGGCGCGGATGGCCGCATTCATGCCCGGCGCGTCGCCGCCGCTTGTCAGGACACCGATGCGTCTCATCTTCACTCATCTTATCCCCGCAACGGCGGAAAACGGGAAAACGCGGAGACGGGGAAACAAAGTCCACCCGCTCCCGCGTTTCCTCGTTTCCTAGGGTTGAATGAGACCCTTGCGGACGGCGTAGCGGACGAGGTGGCCTCGATCGTGGAGGTCGAGTTTCTCCATGATGTGGGTCCGGTGGGTTTGCACGGTTTTCACGCTGATGAAGAGCTTGTCTGCGATCTGGGCGTTGGTGAGGCCTTCGGCAATCAGCACCAGGACTTCGCGCTCACGGTCGGTGAGCCCGTCCTGTCGGGGACTCCGGCGACCGGTGCGGACGTTCTCCAGGTAGTCCTGGACCAGGCTGCGCGCCACCGCCGGATACAGAAAGGCCTCGCCGCGGCTCGCCGCCCGCACCGCGTCAACCAGGTCGGTCGCGGCCGCCCGCTTGAGCACATAGCCCGACGCCCCCAGCTGCAGGAGCTGGAAGACGAACGACTCTTCCTCGTGCATGGTCAGGATCAGCACGTGCACCTCGGGGTACGTCTTCCGGATCGCGCGCGTGGCGTCGACACCGTTCATCCCCGGCATGCTGATGTCCATGACCACGACGTCGGGGTGCAGGTCGTCAACAAGGACCAAGGCCTCGGCGCCACCGGCGGCTTCACCGATTACTTCGAAGTCCGGCTGGGTCGCCAGGATCATCCGGATCCCCTCGCGCACGATTGCGTGGTCCTCGGCGATGAGGATCCGAACAACCTTCGTCCGGACCGTTCCCCCGCGGCGCGGGGACTGGGTGGAGGCGTGCTTGGTGTGATCCATCGCCGTCAGGGTATCCCCGCGGCCGGGCGCGGAGTATCGGGTTGGCAGCCGATTCTCGCCTCGGGGGAGCGGCCCGGTATCGGGTGGCTGCCTGATGGCGAGCCCGGCGCTCCTCCATACACTGAAGGCGAACGGAGGTGCCGGACATGCCCACGATAGAGGAGAAACTGCCGGTTGGCCGCCGTCTGACGTTGATCTCGATCTGCCCGCGCTGCGGGCGCCTGTTCCCTGCTGAGCACGGCGAAGTCTGTCCGGAGTGCGGCTTTCCCCTCACCGTGCATCTGGACCGCCGCCTCGCCGGAATGGAGCCCGGCAGCGCGCTCGACCGCGCCCGCCGGCGGATGGACAACCCGCTCGAGCGGCACTGATCACTTCACGATCACCGCGGTGACCATCCCGTGCATGCCGGTGCTGGACTCGGCGTGCGAGAGAATGTGGCAGTGCAGCGCCCACACACCCGGTTCAGTAGCCTCCACGAAGACGTCATAGCGTTCGCCCGGCGCCACGTTCACGGTGTCAGCCTCGTACGGGTTCGGCAACAGCTTGCCATCCTTGGCAACAACCAGTTGCGCCATACCGTGCAGGTGCATGGGGTGGATAATGGATCCTTCGTTCATGTAGCGGATGCGAATCCGTTGGCCGCGGCTGACCACGATCGGCTGCGTCGCCGGAAAGCTCTTCCCGTTCAACGTGTAGCCCAGCGGTCCATCATTGATGACCATCACCACGTCGGCCTGGACCTTGGGCTCCCCGGCTCTGGGCACGACAATGAACGCGCCGAGCAGCCCCTTGGTGATCTGGTCGACACCGTTGTGCGAGTGGTACATGTGGGTGCCGGCCGGCTTCGCCACGAATTCGTAGGTGAAGGTCTGTCCCGGTCGGGTGGGCGGCTGCGTAATGAATGGGACGCCGTCCATCGCGTTGGGCGTGACAAGGCCGTGAAAGTGGATCGAGGTGCTCTCCGGAAGGTTGTTCCTTAACACGATCCGCACCCGATCCCCCTCAGTAACCCGGATCGTTGGACCGGGAACCTGCCCATTGTAGGCGAACGCCGCGCGCCGGACGCCGGGCTCGACCTCCCACTGCACCTCGGAGGCCGTGATCTCAAATACCTTGACACCGCCGTCCAATCTCGGTGTAATCGCCTGCGCTCCGACTCCCTCAGTCTTCGCCGGAAACGCCTTGACGCGTGCTTCATGAGCGGCGTCCATCTCTACCTGCATGGCGTGGGCATCCTGCGGCGTGGTCTGGGTGACCCGCGCGGGGGGCTCGGACGCCACCTGTGATTGTTGCCTGCCCAACCAGATGCCACCGCCGAAAATGAGCGCGGCCACGATCAGAATCGCCACCACGGTGCCCGTTCTTCCCAATCCCCGCATCCCGGTCTCCCTCCACAGGTAATCTGGATTCTGGGACCCATTCTCTGCGGCAGAGGACGGACGGGCCATCAGGCTGCCGCTGGATTTTGGTCTCGGGCCGCCGCCGGATATCGGAGTACTGGGTCAATCGGCGACTTGGGTAGCCGCGCTGGGACATCGCCTCCCGTTTCCCGCTTCCCGACGGTGTGGTACGCTCCATCCGATGGCCAAGACGAAGATCCTCATCGCCGACGACCACTCCATCGTCCGGGAAGGCGTCCGGATGATCCTGTCGTCGGAGCGCGACTTCGAGGTTGTTGGTGAGGCGTCCAGCGGAGAGCAGGCGGTAGAGTTGATGGCTGCGCTCAAGCCCGACGTGGTCGTCATGGACATCTCGATGCCCGGCATCGGCGGCATCGAGGCAACGGAGAAGATCAAGCAGCGGCATCCCGACGTCAACGTGCTGGCCCTCACGATGCACGAGGATGAAAGCTACGTGTTCCGCCTGCTGCGCGCGGGCGCGTCGGGATACGTGCTCAAGCGGGCGGCGGCGACCGACCTGGTCACCGCCGTGCGGGCGGCCTCGCGAGGGGAGGCGTTTCTCTACCCTTCGGTGGCGAAGAACGTAATCGCGGATTACCTGCGGCGCGTCGAGGCGGGCGAGGAGAAGGAACGCTACGACGGGCTGACTGGGCGCGAGCGGGAGATCCTCACGCTGATCGCCCAGGGATCATCAAACCAAGAGATCGCCACACAGCTGTACATCAGCATCAAAACCGTACAGACCCACCGCGCGCACATCCTCGAGAAACTCGGGCTGCACGATCGCACCGAACTCGTCCGCTACGCGATTCGTAAAGGACTCATAGAGCCATAGTTCCATGGCGTACGGCTCGGGGGCGGCCCCACTCGCCGCCACCAAATGGAAATAGGCCGTCGGAATCACCGCGCACCTGTCCGCATTGACGCTACCAGCGTGGGGATCCAAGAGTAGCCGATTGTCGCTGAAAAGATGACACTGCCGATCAGGAATACGATTCCCCCGATCTGGGCCAGCAAGACCGAGTCCAACAGAATTGCCCCACTCACCATCAGTCCGCCGAGTGCCGTCGCCGCCAGCGCCCAGGGAGCCGGTGCCGGCCAATACGGCGCGGGAAGGCGCGGCACCTCGTAGGCCGGGATCCGGCGGTAGAATCGGTAGAACCACATCAGAAACGGCGTGACCTTGTAGACTTGTCCCATGATGGCCAGCGTCAACCATCCCAGCAGGAACAGCACGACCGCCGCAACCGCCCATCGGGTCGGGTCTCCCGGCAGAAGGCGGACGGCGTGCGCGATCAAGCCGGCGCTGAGGGCGACCGTCTCGGCCGCGATCACCATCCAATGCAGCCGGGTAATGTCCCGCCCCCGGCCCCGCCAGGACGACACGAAATCCCACACATCGGCAGCATAGAGCAGTCCGCCGACGCCGAGCAGCCCGAGTCCCAGGCGCGTCGCCCCGGTCCATCCGCCGGCTCCCGCGACGAGGCCGAGCATCCCAGCCACCAGCGCGGCGTAGACGGGGCTGGCAAACCTCGCCGCGGTGGCGCGATGATCGGCAAACCGTGGCAGGAGATAGTAGGAAATACCGGTCACGAGCAATCCGAACCAGCCCACCAGACCGAGCGGCAGGTGCACGCCCAAGCCGAGCGGTCCCAGCAGCGCGGGCCAGAACGCCCAGCGCCAATTCGCCGCCAGCAGCAGGCCCCAAGCCATCACCCCGAGCAGGGCGAGCATCGCGGTCGCGGCGTAGGTCAATGGCCACGACCATCGCCGGCGTCGAACAGTGACCCGCCAGGCCATCACGTCCAGCAGGAGCACGGTGCCGACGAGTGCGGATCCTCCCGCGAGGATCGCGGGGACCCAGCGGAACCAGAATCCCGCGGCCATCGCGACCACCGCCGTGATGTAGAAGACGGCGGCCACGGCGTCGGTTCGCGGGGGATCGCGACGCACACCGGCCGCCGCCGGGTACAGCTGATAGAGGGCTCCCACGGCCACCATCGTGCCCCATCCCAGCGTGACGAGATGGTTGGCGACCAGCACCGGCCAGGCATGATAGTCGAGCCGGGCGAGGTGAGCGGCGGCGACGACGACGAATGCGGCGACAACGGGAAACCCCAGCACCGCCGCGGCAAGAAACACCGCACGCGGCGGCAGGTGGGGACGGTCAGGGGAGATCCAGCTTCTGGCTGACCCGGGAGGGTCAGCCATTCGCGCTCAGACGGGGAATCTCCTCATCGGCCATCGCCTTGCTCCACAGCCGGACCACGTAAGCGATGTAGCCCAGGACCGATGCCATGGCGACGGTAGCCACGACCCCGATGGCCAGGGCGACCACTCGAAGGATCCGCATCACACAGATTCCTTTCCCTGATCAGCCGGCGATCGCCTTCCGCCCGCGCGGGCGGCGGCGGCGGCCCCGCGCCTCGACCATCGGCGCTCCGCCGCGCTGGAGACGGTGCGCCAGTTGCAGTTTGTAGGTCGTCAGATCGGTCTCCACGCGCGCGACGCCGGTGCGCATCGCGGCCTCCGCGACGGCGGGAGCCACCCATAGGGGCACCCGCGGGTCCAGCGGCGTGGGGATCAGATAGCCGGGACCGAATGACACCGAGCTCAGCCCGTACGCGTTGAGAACCACGTCCGGGACAGGTTCACGCGCCAGCGCGGCCAGGGCACGCGCGGCGGCGATCTTCATCTCGTCGTTGATGGTCGTGGCGCGCACGTCCAGCGCCCCGCGAAAGATGAACGGGAAGCCCAGGACGTTGTTGACCTGGTTGGGGTAGTCCGACCGGCCGGTCGCCACCACCGCATCGGGCCGCGCGGCCAGCGCCTCATCATAGCCGATCTCCGGGTCCGGATTGGCGAGGGCAAACACGATCGGGCGCGGTGCCATCGTGTGCAGCATCTGCGGTGAGACAATCCCTGCGGCCGAGAGGCCGATGAACACGTCGGCTCCGGCCATGGCGTCGGCCAGCGTGCGGGCGGGCGTGCGGATCGCATAGCGCGCCTTGTAGGGATTCATGCCGTCCACCCGGCCCGCATAGATGACCCCTTTGGTATCGACCAGCGTGATGTGCTCCTGCGGCATGCCCAGCCGCGTGAAGAACGCCGCGCTCGCGATCGCCGACGCGCCGGCCCCGCTGATCACCATCCGCACGTCGCCGAGGCGCTTGCCCACGACCTCGAGCGCATTGAGCAGCGCCGCGCCGGTAATGATGGCGGTCCCGTGCTGGTCGTCGTGAAACACCGGGATGCTCAACCGCGCGCGCAGCTGCTCCTCGACGTAGAAGCACTCGGGCGCGGCGATGTCTTCGAGGTTGATGCCCCCAAAAGTCGGCTCCAGCGCCGCCACGATCCGTACCAGCTCGTCGGGATCCTTCGTATCCACTTCCAGGTCGTAGGCGTCCACGTCCGCGAACCGCTTGAACAGGAGTACCTTCCCCTCCATCACGGGTTTGCCGGCCAGCGCCCCCACGTTGCCCAACCCGAGTACCGCCGTCCCATTGCTGACGACGCCGACCAGATTGCCTTTCGCGGTATAGGTGTAGGCCTCGGCGGGATTGGCGTGGATTTCGCGCACCGGCTCCGCGACGCCGGGGCTGTAGGCCAGCGTGAGGTCATCCTGGCTGCCGGCAGGCTTGGTGATGGAAATGGCGATTTTCCCGGGCCGGCCGGTTCGGTGGTACCGCAGCGCCTGCTCACGCAGCTGTTCCACGACAATCCCCTCACAGTGATGACGTCGACCATCACGTTCAGCGTACGCGCCGCCGCATGGGCGCTCATCAGGCCTCGGCCTGATTCGAATCCCTCCTCCACCTGATGGGGTGTACCGCATCCGGACGTCTATACTGGCGACCAGACTCAGGAGGTGGCGGGATGACCCGAAGAGCGCAACGCACACGCAGGAGCGGCACCCCGCAGTGGCTGGTCTACAGTGGTGTGGCAGCGCTGGCGCTGGGCGCCGTGGCCCTGGCGGTGGTGCCCATCCTGCGCAGCCGTCCGTCCGCCGAGGTCGTCGCCGGAGCGCGGGAGGTCGTCATCACGATGGGCGGTTTCGAACCGGCGCACATCGTCGAGGCCGCCGGCAAACCCATTACGTTGACCATCATCAACCCGGACAGCTCTTTCCACACCGACGGCGGGGGGTGGCACCAGTTCGGCAGCGACGATCTGAAGCTGGACGTCCGCATCCCGCCGCAGAGCCGCAAGACCATCACCCTCGGGCCGCTCGCGCCCGGCCGGTACGCCTTCTACTGCGACATCTGCTGCGGCGGCCGCAGCTCGCCGTCGATGCAGGGCCTGCTGGAGATCACGGGATGACCTCGATTACCCTGCCCGCCGTCCTCATTGGGGGATTGCTCGACGGGGTCAATCCGTGCGCGTTCGCGGTCCTGCTGTCATTCGTGGCCGTCGTGTTGGGCGCGGTGGCGCTCAGCGGGACGGGAAACTCCCCGCAGGTGTGGCGGATCGGTGGCATCTACGTGCTGGGCATCTTCGTGACGTACCTTCTGTTGGGCCTCGGCGTCATCGGCGTCATCGCTCCAATCGTGCAAATGCATCTGGCCGTCCGGATCATCGGCGTGGCGGTGGTGGTGCTGGGAGCGTGGACGCTGAAGGACGCGCTGCTCCCCGACGTTGGGCCGATGCTGGCGATGCCCAAGGCGGCGCACGGGCTGGTGCAGCGGGCGTTCTCGTGGAGCGGCCCCGGCGGCGCGTTCACCGCGGGCGCGCTCGTGGCGATGTGCGAGGTTCCCTGCAGCGGCGCGATCTACGTTGGGGTGCTGGCACTGCTCGCGAAGACACCGATCCTGCCGCGGCTGGGCTACCTGCTCGCCTACAACCTGATGTTCATCGCCCCGCTGGTCGTCCTGCTGGCGCTGGTCGGCAACCGCCAGAGCTACAACCGCATCGCGCATTGGACGATCCACCAGCGCATGGGCAGCCGGCTGATCCTCGGCGGGTTCACCCTGCTGCTGGGCTTCGGGATCCTTCTGACAGCGTAGCCGGTAAAGCTAGCGCGCGAGTTGGCGTGCGACGTAAGGCAGGATCCCGCCGTGGCCGTAGTACTGCACGTCGACGGGAGTGTCGAGGCGGGCGGTCGTCTGAAACGTCACCGTACGGCCGTCGTCGCGGGTGGCCCGCACCGTAATGGCCATCTTGGGATGCAGCCCCGCGGCGATGCCTTCGACGTCGTAGTGCTCCCGGCCGTCCAGCCCCAGGCCTTCCGCACTCTCCCCGGGCTTGAACTGCAACGGCAGGACGCCCATGCCCACCAGGTTGCTGCGGTGAATGCGTTCGAAACTCTCGCCGATGACCACGCGCACGCCCAGCAGCGCGGGCCCCTTGGCCGCCCAGTCGCGCGAGCTGCCCGATCCATATTCGGCGCCGGCCAGGACGATCAGCGGGACGCGCTCGCCCTGGTAGCGCATCGCGGCGTGAAAAATAGATAGTCCCTCTCCCGAAGGGAGATGGACTGTCCACCCGCCCTCGCGGCCACCGGCCAACCGGTTGCGCAGCCGCGTGTTGGCGAACGTCCCGCGCATCATCACCTCATGGTTGCCGCGCCGCGCGCCGTACGTGTTGAAGTCGACGGGCGCGACGCCATGCTCGACGAGGTAGCGCCCGGCGGGGCTGTCTTTGTGAATCGCGCCGGCGGGGGAAATGTGATCGGTCGTCACGGAATCGCCCACCCAGACCAGGACCCGGGCTCCCCGCACCTCGGCCGGCGCGGATGGGACCGCCGGCAGGTCCGCGAAGAACGGCGGCTCTTGAATGTAGGTGGACGCGGCATCCCAATCGTACACCTCGCTGGCCGGCACCGGCAGGGTCCGCCAGGTGTCGTCGCCCGTGAACACGTCACGGTACCGCGACCTGAACATGTCCGGAGAGACCGCTTCGGCCATCACCGCCGCGATCTCAGTCTCCGACGGCCAGAGGTCCCGCAGGAAGACCGGTTCGCCGGCGGCCCCGGTGCCGAGCGGATCGGTGAACAGGTTGGTCAGCACCGTCCCGGCCAGCGCGTACGCGACGACCAGCGGCGGCGAGGCGAGATAGCTCGCGCGCACCTGTGGATGGATGCGGCCTTCGAAGTTGCGGTTCCCGCTCAGGACCGCGGCCACGACCAGGTCGCCCTCGGCGACCGCCTCGGCGACGGAATCGGGCAGTGGGCCGCTGTTGCCGATGCACGTCGTACAACCATAACCAACCAGATGGAAACCCAACCGTTCCAGATACGGCGTGAGTCCCGCCCGGTGCAGATACTCAGTGACGACCGCGGAGCCTGGGGCGAGGCTCGTCTTGACGGTGGGTCCCACGCTGAGACCCCGCTCGATGGCCTTCTTGGCCACCAGCCCGGCCGCGAGCATGACTTCGGGGTTCGAGGTGTTGGTGCAGCTGGTGATCGCGGCGATGACGACCGATCCATCCCCCACTTCCCCACGCCGGCCGGCCACGTCCACCGCGATCCGCGGGGGGCGCTCGGCGACCGCGGTCCCTCCCCGGGCGTCGTCGACGCCTGGAGTCTTTCGCATCGAGGCCAGCTGCGCGGTGAAGGTCTCGAAACTGTCGCGGACGCCGTCGAGGGGCACGCGGTCCTGCGGCCGCCGCGGGCCGGCGACGCTGGGTTCGACCGTCGACAGATCGAGCTCGACGATCTGGTCGCACAGCGGCTCCGCGGCTCCCTCGGTTCGGAACAGCCCCTGCGCCCGCGCGTAGGTCTCGACGAGCTCCACCTGTGCATCGCTGCGGCCGGTCAGACGCAGGTAGGCCAGGGTCTCGCCGTCGATCGGGAACAGCGCGGCGGTGGCGCCGTACTCGGGCGACATGTTGGCGATCGTGGCCCGGTCGGGCAGCGTGAGATACTTCAGGCTGTCGCCGAAGAACTCGACGAACTTGTTGACGACGCCGACCTTTCGCAGAATCTCGGTGACGGTGAGGACAAGATCGGTCGCCGTCATCCCGCCGCGCAGGTCGCCGGTCAGGCGGAAGCCAACGACTTCGGGCAGCGTGAGGTACACCGGCTGCCCGAGCATCACGGCTTCGGCCTCGATCCCCCCGACGCCCCAGCCGAGCACGCCGAGGCCGTTGATCATCGTTGTGTGCGAATCCGTCCCCACGAGCGTGTCCGGGAATGCCACGATCCCATCAGGACCCGAGCGGGTCGCGACCACCGACGCCAGGTACTCGAGGTTGACCTGGTGGACGATCCCCGTGCCCGGCGGCACGACGCGCAGGTTGTCAAACGAGCGCTGGGCCCATCGGAGCAGCAGGTACCGCTCGCGATTGCGCTGATACTCTTGGTCGACGTTGACCCTGAAGGCGGCGGCGCTTCCGAACGCGTCCACCTGGACCGAGTGATCGATGACCAGGTCGGCCGGGACGATCGGGTTCACGCGGGCCGCGTCACCTCCCAGCGCCTCGACGGCACTGCGCATGGCCGCGAGGTCGACGATCACGGGCACACCGGTGAAATCCTGCAGCAGGACCCGCGCGGGCATGAAGGGGACCTCGGGCCGCTGCGACACACCCGGCGTCCACGCCGCCAGCGTGTCGACGTCGCGCGAGGAAAACGGCGGTGCATCCGCGTTACGGAGCACGTTCTCCAAGAGAATCTTCACCGTAAGCGGCAGCCGCTCCAGCGGCACCGCGAGCCGATCGGCGGCGGAAGCCAGCGGGACATACGCCAGCGTCATACTCTGGGTTCGCAACTGGGACGTGGTTGGCACGTACTAAGTATAGGCGGCGTCGAGCGCCGTTTGGACCTCTTGGCGGAACCGGTCGCGGTCCAGCACGAACGACGTGATGGGCGTCGCCCGCACGACGCAGCCTGCGTAGCCACCCCGCTTGACCGCCTCTTCGGGCTCTTCGGACTGGCTGATCCACCGGACCGGCAGATCGGGGGCAAGCTCGCGCACCTGCGTTTCCGCTTGCTTGAGCAGAAAGTACGAGAACGGACAGAACGAGGGACCGTAGATGATCACGAGGGTGTCCCTGTCCTCGTCCTGAGGAACGTACTCCGCGGCCGCCACAGGCCACAGCAAGTTGTCGGCGGTCTCCCACCCGGACGAGGGGATTGGCCGGCGCGCCCGCCCGAGGGGTAGATGCAGCAGTTGCGGGTCGCGGCCGACCGGCACAAATCCCTTCCGGCGGAAGAACGCCGCCGCCGCGTACTGACCCGGCTTCTGTCCCGGGAACGTCCTGGTAACCAGCGCCACCGCGGCCTCGCCGTCGAAGCATCGCTGCGGCTGAGCCATGTCCTCGATCAGGCCGGCCAGCAGGACGGTGGCGATGCCACGGCGCCAGTGGCTGATGTTGGGCACGTAGATGCAATCGATGGAAACGACGCGGTGCCGCGGGACCGGGCGGTACTGGATCTGTCCGGCCGGGCTGTCGCCGTAGTAGGCGATCTTGGCGAACGTGCCCCACCGGTCGTGCATCCGGAACGCCCACAGGCGTTTCGCCCGGACGCCTTCTTCAAACGCCGGGTCGTCCCGCCGCGCCGGCGGGACGCAGAGCCAGCAGAGATCGTCGAGGTTCGCGGTGGTGACGTCAGAGACAGCAATCCGCGCCATCATCCACCTCCAGCCCTTCGACTCGCTGCGCTCGCCCAGGGCCTGCGGCCGCGCGGGTCATCAGACAGTCTAACCCTGACCCGGGGGGGTGGGCCATCGGCTCTCGAACGGATTTCGGCGGGGTGGGTCATCGGGCCGCGGCTGGATACCAGCGGCCGGCGCGCGCTTCCTACAATGAAACCAGCGCGGCCGCGAGACGGATTCGCGCATCAGGGAGCGTGGCGCACCATGGCGAATGATACGATCACGGTGACCGACAACCGTACCGGCAAGTCTTACCTGATTCCGATTCTCTACGGGACCTATCCCACCTACGGGGCGGCCATCCGGGCGGCAGACCTCAAACAGATCAAAACCAGCGACGACGACTTTGGCCTGATGAGCTACGACCCGGCGTTCGGCAATACCGCCTCCACGCGAAGCGCGATCACGTTCATCGACGGCGAGCGCGGCATCCTCCGGTATCGCGGCTACCCGATCGAGCAGCTGGCGGAGCACTCGACCTACATGGAGACGGCCTACCTGCTGCTGGACGGAAACCTGCCCAGCGCCACCCAGCTCGCGGAGTGGACGCACGACATCACGTACCATACGATGCTCCATGAATCGATCAAGCAGTTCCTCGACGGATTCCATCACGACGCGCATCCGATGGGCATGCTGATCGGCACGGTCGGCGCGCTGTCGACCTTCTATCCCGATGCCCGGGAGATCCGCGATCCGCAGATCCGCCGGAAGCAGATCCTGCGGCTGATCGCCAAGCTGCCGACCATCGCGGCGTTTACCTACCGCCACAGCCGGGGTCTGCCCTACGCGTATCCGGACAACGACCTGACCTACGCGGGCAACTTCCTGAACATGCTGTTCAAGACCACCGAGCTGAAGTACCGGCCGAACCCGACGCTGGAGCGGGCGTTGGACGTCTTGTTCATCCTGCACGCGGATCACGAGCAGAACTGCAGCACAAACGCGATGCGCAGCATCGGCAGTTCGCACGCCGACCCCTACTCCGCGCTGGCCGGCGCGGCGGCGGCGCTGTACGGCCCGCTGCACGGCGGGGCCAACGAGCAGGTCCTGCGCATGCTTAGCGAGATCGGATCGGCGGACCGGGTCGGAGCGTACATCAAGCGGGTCAAAGCGGGCGAGGTCCTGCTGATGGGCTTCGGGCACCGCGTGTACAAGAACTATGACCCGCGGGCGCGCATCATCAAGCAGATCGCTGATGAGGTCTTTGCCGTGACCGGCACCAATCCACTGCTGGACATCGCGCTCGAGCTCGAGCGGATCGCGCTGGCCGACGAGTACTTCGTGAAGCGGCGGCTGTATCCCAACGTCGATTTCTACTCGGGGATCATCTACCAGGCGATGGGGTTCCCGGTGGAGATGTTCCCGGTACTCTTCGCGATCCCGCGCACGTCCGGATGGCTGGCGCAGTGGGTCGAGCTGCTGGATGATTCGGAGCAGCGGATCAGCCGGCCCCGGCAGATCTACGAGGGCGCGGACGAGCGCATGTACGTGCCGATCGACCGGCGGCTGACCGAGGCGGCGTAGAACAACCCGTGACCGCAAAACGCCACAAGAAGACGCGCGAGGTCCGGCGGACCCGGGACTGGTGGCTCGCCGGCCTCGCCGCCGCCGGACTGCTGCTCAGCGCCTACCTGCTGGCCACCCGCGCCGCGCACGCGCCCGTCTACTGCCCGCTGGGATCGGGGTGCGACGTCGTACAGTCCAGCCGCTACGGGGCGGTCTTCGGCATCCCGGTGTCGGCGCTGGGAGTCGGTTACTACGCCGTCCTGCTCGCGCTGGGCGCACGAATGATGGAGCAAGTCCGGCGGTGGGGACTCGCTCTCCCGGTCGCGCTGGCCGGACTGGCCGCATCGGTCATCTTCACCGTCGTGCAGCGGACGGCCATCCATGCGACCTGCAGCCTCTGCGTGCTTTCCGCCCTGCTCACGCTGGCGATCGCCCTGCGCCTTGTGGTCCGCCGGCCGGACCGGAGCCCGCGCATCGCCTGGGCCTGGGGCAGCCTGGCCGCGGCGCTCAGCATCGCTCTGCTCCTCGGCGGATACGCGGCATCGGCTCCGCCCACCGCGGCGGCGGCGTACGCGGAGGGCCTGGCGAAGCACCTGGCCAGCAGCGGCGCGGTGTTCTATGGGGCCTACTGGTGTCCCCACTGCAACGATCAGAAAGCGATGTTCGGGGCCGCGGTAAAGTACCTACCCTACGTGGAATGTGACCCGCGCGGCACCGGCGGCAATCCCCAACTCTGCACGGAAAAGCAGATCAAGGGATTCCCCACGTGGGACATTGCCGGCCAGCGGCTGGAGGGCGTCGTTAGTCTGGCCGAACTGGCGAGACTCTCAGGGTACACTCCTCCACCGCAATCTCCTTAGCGAAGCAGCCCACGTAGGGTCATCTGCAGTTCAACCGTCGGCACGACCCCGGCAAACTTCCGCACGAGATTGCCTTGCCGATCGAGGATGAAGATTTCAGGGTGCCGGACGATCTGGAAATCGCGCACCACCTGCGCCGAATCCGGTGCATTGTACTCATGATACCGGTACGCCACCGCATCGCCAAACTCAGTTCTCAGAGAAGCCATCACGGGCTTCATCTCTTCGCAGGCCCCTCAGCCATACGGATGGTGCGGCGTCGGGTCCGACCAGACGAACACGACAGTCGGCCGTACGCCGTCCGTGTACTGCGCGTATGCCGGCGAACGCGGCCACAGCACCGCCGCACCGACCAGAACCACCACGGCCAGGACGCCGGCCCACAGCCAGGCTCGCCCATACCACGGCACCCTCTTGCGTCTCCGCCCCATTCCGACCCCTCCTCCTGTTACGCCGCCCCTCGACCCTGCTCGGGGCCGTCGGCCGGGAGCGCAAACGCAAACACGCTCCCCGAACCCGGCGTGCTGGTCGCCCAGACCGTCCCGCCGTGCGCCTCCACGAGCTGCTTCACGACCGCCAGCCCCAGACCGGCGCCACCGGTCGCCCGTGAGCGGGAGCGATCCACGCGGTGGAATCGCTCAAACACGCGGGGCAGATCGTCGGCCGGAATGCCGGCACCTGTATCACCGACCTCAACGACGACGCGCCCGCTCTCGCGACGCGCCGTCACACTGACCGCCCCGCCGGCATCCGTGTATCGCACCGCGTTGGCGAGCAGGTTGTGGAGAACCTGGGCGATGCGATCGCGGTCGGCATGCACGGCGATCGGCGGCCCTCCTGTGACGGTCAGGGTGACACCCTTCGCCCCGGCCGTCGGTCGGACGATCTCGCCGACCTCGTGCAGCACCGCTCGGAGGTCGATGGGCTGCCTGTCAAGGGGGAGCTGCCCCTCCTGGAGCAACGAGAGATCCCGTAGGTCGCGGACCAGTCGGGTCAGCATCTGCGTCTGTGCGTGGAGCAACGCCAGGCGCCGGGGGCTCGTGTCCACTACGCCGTCGAGCATCCCTTCCACGTTGGCCTGCAGCACGGACAGCGGCGTCCCGAGTTCGTGGGCGATGTCCGCCTGCAGCTGCCGGCGCGACTCCTCGGCATCGCGGAGGTCGGTCAGCATCCTGTTGAACGTCTGTGCCACCTGGGCGATCTCGTCATCGCCGGTGACGGGCACCTGCTGGCTCAGATCGCCCCCGCCGATCCGCCTGGCGCCTGCCGCCAGCGCCGCCAACGGCCCTGTGATCCGGCGGGCGGCCACGGTTCCCACGATGGCGGCCACGCCCGCTCCTACCGCCGCGGCCCCCCAGATCCCCCAGCGTACATCGGCAAGAAGCCGCCGCTCGGGGCTTCCCATCATCTCGCGCATCATCGGTCGCATCCCGGCAGATGGCCGATGGCCCAGGTACGCCTCAAATCTCGCGCCGGTCAGCATCACCGCGACGAACCCGACGGCGGCCACCGACAGCAGCGCAACGAACACCAGCAGGATAACGAGGCGCCAGCGGATGCTGTTCACGCCCCTGCCCCGGTCGCGTCGCTTCGCTCCGGGGCGGGCGGTGCCTCCGCCGCCGGTCCCAGATCCTCAGCCATCCGGTATCCCACGCCGTGCACGGTAAGCACGTAGCGCGGGTGATGCGGATCGGGTTCCAGTTTTTGCCTGAGGTTCTTGACGTGCGCGTCGACGGTCCGCTCGTAGCCTTCGAACGAGTATCCCTGCACCTGATCGATCAGCTGCAGCCGCGTGAACGCGCGCCCGGGGTGGCTCGCCAGCGCCAGGAGCAGTCTGAACTCCGTCGGGGTCAGCGCCAGGACCGTTCCGCCCCGCGCCGCGGCGAAGCGGATGGGATCGATCTCCAGGTCGTGCAGGCGGATCACATCGCCGGGCGGGTCTCCACCCCGCGACCGCCGCAGTACGGCCCGCACCCGCGCGACGACCTCGCGCGGGCTAAAGGGCTTAGTGATGTAGTCGTCGGCGCCCAATTCCAGCCCGATGAGCTTGTCGGCCTCCTGGCTGCGCGCGGTCAGCATGATGATCGGGGTGCTCCCGGCGGCGCGGAGACGGCGGCAGACCTCGAATCCGTCCTGCCCCGGCAGCATGAGATCGAGCAGGATCAGATCGGGCCGCAGACGCGAGAACTCATCCGCGGCCCGATCGCCGTCGGCCACCACCGTGACGCGGTAGCCGTCTTTTTCGAGATACTGACGGAC
The DNA here is from genome assembly GCA_036004445.1 of bacterium. Lineage (GTDB taxonomy): Bacteria > Sysuimicrobiota > Sysuimicrobiia > Sysuimicrobiales > Kaftiobacteriaceae > DASXUC01. The sequence goes on along the minus strand of DASYRL010000012.1, from coordinate 13,894 downwards.
GATGTCCGAGATCTCGGGCTCATCCTCGACCACGAGCACCGTCTTTCGGTTCACTGCAGGGCTTTCTTCAACTCTTCGTACTGCTCTTTGGTGATCTCGCCGCCGGCCAGCCGGCGCTTGAGGATCTCCAGTGATCCATCTGCGGCTGCGGCAGGACGGCCGAGCAGTCCGCGCCCGATGAGCACGATGCCGACGGCGACAAGGAGGAACAGCAGCAGGCCTCCGACCCCAAAACCACCGCGGCCGTACCCGCCCCCCATCATGCCGGGCCCCATCATGCCGCCCATCAACCCGAAGCCGCCGAACGCCATGCCCAGGACGGGCACCAGCACGACCACGCCCAGGATCACCAACAGCACAATCGTCAGATCACGCGAGTTCATGTGCATCCCTCCTAGAAGTCCTTCTCCTGCACGAAGGTCCCGTGCCAGTTGTGAAACCAGACCTGGCCTGTGTACGCGTTAACGCTGAGCATGCCGACTGGTTTCCCGCTGCGCTCTGCGTCGAAGGTGAAGTACCCGTACAAGGCTGTCCCCTCATCGGGCGTCGTTCCCCGCACCGCCTGGGTCAGGTACTGGCCGGCGATCTGCTTGGCACGCTCCTGCGTGATCGCAGGCTGCGCGGCGGGGGTCGCCGGACCGCGAGTTCCCGGGCCGTAGCCCGGCCCCTGGCCCGGACCATACCCTGGTCCACCCATCCTGCCGCCACCCATCCTGCGGCCATCCATCATGCCGCGGCCGCCGAATCCCGCCATGTGACCGTACTTCGTGTTCCACATCATGGCGGGACCGTACTCGGGGTGCACGACCCCGTTGCGCTCGACGAGCAGCTCCAGGGCGCCGATCCCCGTGCTCTTTTCCTTGACCAGCACGTAGAAGTGGTTGGTGAATTCCATCACTTCGGCGACCGTGAGATCGCCGTAATCGGACGCCGCCAGCGCATCGCGTGCCCGCGCGGCCGCCGTGTCGATCGACGTCACTGGGGTGGGGGCCTGGTTCCCCCAGCCGAACCCCATCATCCCCGGGCCGGGGCCACCCCCCGCGCGCTGCGCCAGGGCAGGAATCGCCAGGGCCGCCGCCAGCATCAGCACGCCGATGCCGGCATAGACGTATCGCATCCTCATTTCCGTCATCTCCTCACCTCATCGTGAGAGACAAGCTCTCCACGCATGACGCTACCGGTCCGGCGTGAATGCGGGGTGAATGCGCCATGAAAAAACCATGAACGCCCGCGTTCGCACTAAACGTACGAAGCGGGCGCTCCGGTGCCATCAGGCCTCCGCCTGATGTGGCGCTACTTCTGCAGCCCGAACACCGTGACCGTGCCGGTCGCCTTGTCCACCTGGATGGCACGACGTGCACGTTCCCTTGTAGGCGGGAGACGCGAACGTGGTGCTGTTGAGCTGGATCCGGTGCATGACCTGCCGGAAGGGCTTGGGCACGGGTCCCTTTGCGTGGCAGACCATGCACTGTGTAATGGTCTTGACCGCGATGGCCGGATGGCCCGAGACCTTCTTCGCCATGGCAGCCAGAGGCGGTTGCTTCCCCGCCGCCCCAGCGCGGACTTGCTTACCTGACTGCCAGACCCAGGTAGTAGGGCCAGACGACGAGCGCCAAGATGGCCTTCCACCAGATCAGCTGGGCAAAGGCGATGGTGAACAGCCACCCGACGAACCAGATCGGGCCGGTCGTATTGACCTGGATGTTTCTGGGCCTTCGCTCCGATTCCATGGGATTCTCCCTTCACTCACCCATCAAGAGGTACTTGGGATAACCGTGCAGCAGGTCTCGGTCGTCTACCGCGATCACGCCGTCAACCATCCACATCTGCTGCAGCAGTTCGCTACGCCGGCCTGGCGAGGCCACCCGCCCGCGCACGAGCACCACGCCGCGATCGACGTCGACGCCGACGTCCTCCCCGGCCATGAGGAAGTTGCCGACCAGCCGACGGCACTGCGCGGCGAGGGCTTCATCTGAGCGGAGGAAAACTTTGAGGATGTCCGCCCGCGTGACGATGCCGACCACGGCGCCTTCGCGAACGATCGGCAGGCGGTTCACCCGGTACCGCATCATCCGTGACGCCAGCTCTTCCACAGGGGTCTGCTCGTCGGCAGTCACGACGTTATGAGTCATCACCTCACCGACCAGGCGGCCCTCCGCCTTGCGGGCCGGACTCAGCCAGCGTTCCAGCCACAAGAACCGGCCGAACCACTCCACCAGCGGAGGCTGCGGGTGCGGCTTCGCCTCCTTCACCAGCAGGTCGGCTTCGGTCACGATCCCCATCAGGCGGCCGAAGTCGTCGATGACCGGCAGACCACTGATTCGGTGTTCGAGCATCAGGCGCACCGCGTCGCGCAGCGGGGTTTGTGTCGTCACGGTAATGACCCGAGAGGTCATGACGTCCTTGGCCAGCATAATGTGTCCCCCCTTGTCCCAAGCCAGAGTAGCCATCCGACTCGCTCGCCTTCGGCGAGCTCGCTCATGGCCTTCGGCCCCACTCGAAGAGCGAGTCGAATGCCCTGAGCGAGCGCAGCGAGTCGAAGGGCCTCGCGCATGTTCCCTGATCAGGCTAGTCTGCTGCAGCAGCGTCGGCTATCAGGTACCAGCCCGATCCGCCATAGCCGTTTAGGTCGAATCTAGACCCGAGGCAGAACCCTCTGCGCGCCCGATAAAGCCCGGCCAAACCGATCGGTATACTGACGCCGATACACTCTTCGTGAGGTGCGTATGCCGGCCATTGCCAAGCGCGACCGACTGAATCTACCCCACATGCCCATTCCGAAGCGGCCGCCTCGGGAGCGGGTTGGCGACTTCTGCGAGGTCACCCTCACCTATTCCCCGGAGGATGCAATCGCGGAAGCCTCGCGCTGTGTGGAATGCCTCAAAGCCCCGTGCGTCAAGGCCTGCCCGCTGCACAACCCCATCCGGGACTGGCTGACCCTGACGATGGAGGGCAGGTTCCTCGAGGCGGCGCACCTCTCTCGGACGACGAGCAACATGCCGGAGATCTGCGGACGCATCTGCCCGCAAGACCGGCTCTGCGAAGATGCCTGCATCGTCGGAGTGAAGCACCCACCGGTGGCCATCGGCGCCATCGAAAAGTTCATCAATGAATACGCCTTCAGCCAGGAGGGCCTGCCGCTGCCGGCGGTCGCGCCGCCGACCGGGCACCGCGTGGCCGTCGTTGGGTCCGACCCGGCAGGACTGGCCTGCGCGGAAGAATTGGTCCGGCGCGGACATCACGTCACCGTGTACGAAGCCTCTCCCAGGCCGGGCGGGCTGCTCCGCTACGGGATCCCGGGGTTCAAGCTGGACAAGACCGTGGTGGACCGCCGGACCGAGTATCTGGAACGGCTGGGCGTGGAGTTCGTCTGCGGGACCCGCGTGGGCGACGACGTCACGCTGGAAGAACTGCGCGACGCAGGCTTCCGCGCCGTGTACTTGGCCACGGGGGCGACCGCGCCGAAGCGGCCGGACCTCCGCGGCATGGAGCTCGACGGGATCGAAGACGCCCTGCCGTTTCTCATCCGCAACAACACGACCAACGAGGCGGACACGCCTGATGATCTGACCGGCCTGCGCGTGGTCGTCTTGGGAGGCGGAGACACGGCCATGGACTGCCTGCGCACCGCCAGGCGGCTGGGGACGGCATCGGTCACGTGTGTGTACCGCCGCGACGAAGCCAACATGCCCGGCAGCCGCCGCGAGGTGCAGACGGCCAAGGACGAAGGCGTGGTGTTCGAATGGCTGAAGGCGCCGGTCCGGTTCCTCGACAACGGCGCCGGCGGCGTCCGCGCCATCGAGTGCATCCACATGGAGCTCGGTGAACCCGACTCCGAGGGGCGGCGCAAGCCGGTGCCGGTTGCCGACAGCAATTTCGAAATCGAGGCGGATCTGGTCATTCTGGCATTCGGTTTCGATGGCTCCCCCGTGCCGTCGGCGGACGGCCCGAACGTCACGAAGTGGGGGACCTACACGGTCAATGACGATGGCATGACCACGATCCCGGGTGTGTTCGCCGGCGGCGACGTCGTCCGCGGGGCCGATTTGGTGACCACGGCGCTGGTCGACGGCCGCGCGGCCGCAGCGGCGATCGAGGAACACCTCCACAGACCGCCCACCCTTTCGGACTAGGTACTCGGGGCCCGCGAAACAGGTACCCGGTACAGCTCGGGCAGACAAGCGGTACCGGGTACTCACACACAGGCAGTGCGGTACCTAGTACGGCGCCCCCTATACTGATTCAAGATGAGCACACTTGTGCTGAAGGTCCTTCTGACTCCGGCGCTCGTCGCCGTTGCCAGTTTGGCAGGGCGGCGCTGGGGACCGGGGGTGAGCGGATGGTTCGTTGGGTTTCCCTTCACCTCAGGTCCCGTCGCTTTGTTCTTGGCGCTGGACCACGGCACCGACTTTGCGGCAGTGGCCGCGGTTGGTACGTTGGGTGGGACGATCTCGCAGGTTGCCTTCTGCCTCGGCTATGCCTTGGTCGCCCATCAGTATGGCTGGCTCAGCGCGCTCGGGGCCGGAACCATAGGATTCGCAGCGGTCACATCCGTCCTTCAGGTGCTGCCTCTGGCCGCAGTGCCGCTGCTGCTCGTCGTGAGTGGCTCAGTGCTGGCGGCTCTCCACCTCCTGCCTGATCACGGCGTGGAGACGCGAGCCCAACCACTCCCCCGATGGGACCTGCCGGCGCGCATGATCCTGGCGACCCTGGTCGTGGTGCTGCTCACCGGGTTCGCGCAGGCGCTCGGGCCGCGCCTCACCGGTTCGCTGGCTCCGTATCCCGTCTACGCGGGTGTCCTGGCGATCTTCGCGCACCGCCAGCAGGGCCCGGGAGCGGCGGGTCAGGTCTTGCGCGGGCTGCTCTTTGGCCTCTTCGGTTTCGCGGGCTTCTTCACGGCGCTCGCGGTACTCCTCAGCCGAATCGGTATCCCTGCGGCCTTCCTCGCGGCGATCGCCGTGGCGCTGACCATCCAGGCGGTCACCCTGAGGGTGCTTCGTGGCACGGGAGGACCAGCGGCCGGAAATCCCCCTACCTGACCTTCCGAATCACCAGATGCGCGAGCCGTCCTCGACCTCCAGTGACACGAGTTTGCCGCCGGCGGCGCGGACGAGGATCGGCGCGTACTGCGTGACTTCTTCCACCTGACTGCGGCGGATGGCAATCAGATCACCCGGCTTGGACAGGTCCATGCCGCAGGACATCCCAGAACGGTCCGCAGGTCCCGACCGTGGCGTCGATCGACTAGGTTTCGCTCTGCTCAAGCTGTTTCATCATCTGTTCCTCCCTACACCCGGCCGGGCGGCACGAGGTGCCAGTAGGCCCGGTTGAACAACCGTTTCATCGCGAACGCCGTAAAGTTGGGCGCAGCGGGGTGCGGGGGGTGATTGTAATCAAAACTCAGCACCGTCGCCTGATGATCCCCGCTCTCCAGGAAGCACATCACCTTACCCGTGTAGCGCGGGTCGGAGCCGTTCGAAAGAGGCCCGCCGGCGATTCGTTCCGCAAGCACGTGGGCCTCGAAGTGGGCGGCCGATCCGCTCTTGCTTACCGGAATGTCCGTCGCATCGCCGAGCGCGTAGATGCCCTCATAGCCGCCGACCTGCAGCGTCTCGCGGTCGGTGTGGATCCAGTCGCCCCGGTCCGCGACGCCGTCCGCGACGACCGGCGCCGTCCCGCGGTGGGGCGGAATGAGCATGAGCAGGTCGTAGCTGAGCTCCTCCCCCTCCAGTGATCGGACGACCCGCTTCGCCGGGTCGACTTCCTCGACGTTGAAGAACGTGGCCAATCCGATCCCGCGTCGCTCCATGACCGGTTCGATGACATCGGCCACCGATTCGATCGGAAATGCGCGCGGGAGGGGCGACACGTAGGTCAGTTTCGTCTTCTCGCGCAGCCCGCGCCGGCGAAGCGCCCATTCCAGCAGCAGCACAAACTCCAGCGGCGCCGGCGGGCATTTGTACGGCACGCCGGCGACGCCGACAACGATGTGGCCGCCGCGGAATTCCGCGAGGGCCTGCCGCAGGCGCAGGGCTGCCGTCGGAGTGTAGAAGTGATGCGCCGCCGACAGTCCCGGAACTTCGTCGGGGACAAGGCGGGCGCCGGTGGCCAGCACGAGCGCGTCCGCGCTCATCTCGCCGCCGCCGGTCCGCACCATGCGCCTGGCCGGATCGATTGCCGTCGCCGTATCCTGGATGAACCGGACACGGCGGTCCAGCAGCGACTGCTGCGGCCGGACCAGCTGCTCCGGGCCCACCCATCCGAACGGTACGTACAGCAACCCCGGCTGGTACAGGTGCCCCGCATCGCGGGAAATCATCGTGACGTTCGAGCCGGGATGCTTCCGCGCGATCAGGTTGGCGACGATGGTCCCGCCGGTGCCGCCCCCGACCACCACCACCTGTGGAGAGGCCATTGCCTTACCGTCCCTTGCGGACCACGAGCCGGGCGAAGCCGGTCTCGTCGATGATCCCGAGGAATTGCTGGCCGGCTTTCTCGCACCACTTCGGGATGTCCCGCTTGGAGCCGGAATCACTCGACAGCACTTCGATGGTCTCGCCAATGCGAGATTCGCGGATCGCCCGGATCAACTCCATCAGCGGTCCCGGGCAGTAGCTGCCACGAGCGTCGATCGTGCGGTCAACCTTCGTGTCCTGCAGCTCGACGGCCATGATCGTCCTCCTAGATGAACAAAGTGACCTTGCCCTTCTGCGCTTCCTCGACGAACTCGCCGACCCCGACGACGTCATCCACGATGGGGTCGAGGTCGTCCTCGGTCATCCCCATTAGATCCATCGTCATCGCGCAGGCGTGGACCTTCACGTGTCCGTTTCCAAGCTCCTTCGCCGTCTTCAGCGTCTGGTACCAGGATGGGACGTTATTCTGCTGCATCAGCGCCATCATCGCCTGGCCCTTATCTTCGAAGTCCTTGCTCATGCGCATGTTCTTCTGGGGTTCGCCCTTCCTGAATGCATCCAACCCCCAGAACGTCAGGAAGATGTTGACGTCCTGCTCCATTGCCACCGCGCCGGACGCCAGAATCGCCACCGGGAAGAGCTTGTCCACGGTTCCCGAGAACACCACCATCGACAGCCGCTCTGCCATTGCCTCTCCTCCTCGCTCGCGTTGATACTCCGGGGAGTATCACGAGACCAGCGTGCGATCGGAGGGCAGACGGCACATCAGACCCTGCGCTGATGTTCTATCGGGCATCCGCCCGACGCGGGCTCCTCCGGACGAGCTATATACTCCAGGGAGTATCGGGAGGGTCTGAGGATGGCGGTCACGGTGAAGCTTCCGGAAACGACTACCCAGGCGGTCATGGCGCGGCTGCGCCGGATCGAGGGTCAGGTCCGTGGATTGAACGACATGCTGGCCGCGCGACGGGACTGCATCGACATCGTCCAGCAGCTTTCGGCCGTACGGGGGGCGCTGGACCGGGCGGCGGTCGATATCATCTCCGCGGGCATGGAGCAGTGCCTGCGGATGGAGCTGCGGGGCGACACCCGCGCCGGTAGCGCTCTGCGTAAAGCACGCAAAGCGTTCTTGATGCTGCGTTGACGACGCCAGGGCTCGGCCTTAGTGATCTTCGTCCTGAGCTCTGGCGTCCCGCGCCGCGCGACGGGCCAGGCGCAAGGGCTCTGGAGCCCTCCAGCCGCGACAGAGCGCCAGCACGACAGATGCGGCGACGTCTGGATTCGTTCGCCACGCCGCATGCACGGCCAGCGGCCTGATCCCCTGGCGCGTCCGCAGCCAGTAGCCGACGGGCTCACCGTCAAGCAGCAAGGGGCTCATCGCGCCGCCTTCGTCCGCGGGTGCTTCGCCCTGAGCGAGCAGCGGCCTGTGGGTGGCGCCGACGGACGGGAGGTCGAGGATCGCACCGAGGTGCAGCGCCAGACCGGCTCGCCGCGGGTGATCGCGGCCGGTGGCATCGATCACCACAACGTCGGGCCGTTCAACTAGACTTCGGACGGCTGCTTCCAACAGGGGCCCTTCCCGCAGCGCCAGCAGTCCTGGAACATACGGGTGCCCTGCCCTCCCGCGGACGACGGCAGCCGAAGTGGTACCGTCCTCGCGGACGAGCGCTGCCGCCGCCCAGCCTGGGTCGCCGGCGGCGCCCGGTCCGGGTATCCCTCTGGCGAAGCAGACGAAGCAGCCCGCAGCAGACCACCCCGAATCAGGCGGCTGCCAGGGTTCCGGTGAAGCCGCAGCAAACCGCCGCTGCTCCTCCTCCAGCGCCTGCGGCGATTCAGGCCAGCCCTGTTTGCCCATTTTCGGTACGAAGTATGGCCGAGCTAGACCCCCGCAACGTGAGCGGTGCGCTCCTGTGTGTGGCGTCCCGATACTCGGCGAGCGCCCACGACGGGATCAGACTCTCGTGGAGCGAACCGTGATGCGCGCCGCGGCGACGATCGCAGTTCTAGCCGCCGTCGGGCCACTGCCACTGTGCGAGGGCATGCGCCATCCGACTGACGCGGGGACTCGCCGGGACCGCGGGCCGCGCGCGCGCGGGCTCGACGGCGCGGGGGATGCCCCGCAGAGTTCGGTCAGCGTCAAGTAGCGGACTAATGGATCAGAGGACTGGAGCAGCCGTTGGATCGCCGGATCGGAGGTGCGCATCTCCCCTGCGGGAGATTATTCGTCCCCGCTCCCCCCTGCCACTGCCGGCTGCGGCGCGGGCGTCGTCGGGGCCGCTGCCGCGAGTTGCCGGTACAATGCGTCGCGCCGGACGATCTCCCGCCGTGCCGCCTCCAACAAGGCGCGCGCGCGCTCGGGGTCCGCGCTCTCGACCATCTTGAAACGCGTCTCGCGGGCCATGAACTCCGCAACATCAACCTTCGGGGCGGGGGAATCCAGCTGCAGCGCCGGCAAGCCGCGCTCGACCCGGCGGGGATCGTAGCGGTACAGGGGCCAGTAGCCCGAGTCGACCGCCAGCTTCTCGTGCTCCGCACCCAGTCGCAGATCATACCCATGCTCGATGCACGGCCCATAGGCGATGATCAGCGACGTCCCGGGGAAGCTGTCGGCCTCGCGGAACGCCTGCACGGTCTGCAGATCCTTCGCGCCGATCGCCACCCGCGCGACGTACGCCGTCCCGTAGGCCATCGCCAGCAGGCCGAGGTCCTTCTTGGGGATGGCCTTGCCCGCGGTGGCGAACCGGGCGGCGGCGCCCAGCGGCGTTGCCTTGGACTGCTGGCCGCCGGTATTGGAATACACTTCGGTGTCCAGCACCAGGATGTTCACGTCCCGGCCCATCGCCACGACGTGGTCCAGCCCGCCGTAGCCGATATCGTACGCCCAGCCGTCGCCGCCCACGATCCAGACGCTCTTGCGCACGAGATAGTCGGCGAGCACACCCAGCCGCCGGGCGTCGGAGGTTCCGAGTTCGGCCAGCGCTCCCCGCAGCAACTGGACGCGGTCGCGCTGGGCGATGATGCCGGCCTCGGTCGATTGATCGGCCGACAGCAGCGCGTCGCTGAGCCGCTCGCCGATCCGGCCGGCCAGCGCCTTCACCAGATTGCGCGCCTGCGCGGCCTGCACGTCGATGGCCAGACGGAATCCAAACCCGAACTCCGCGTTGTCCTCGAACAGGGAGTTGGACCAGGCCGGGCCGCGCCCGCATGCATCGACCGTGTACGGCGCCGTCGGCAGGTTCCCACCGTAGATCGAGGAGCAGCCGGTGGCGTTGGCGATCAGCAGGCGGTCGCCGTAGAGCTGCGTGAGCAGCTTGAGGTACGGGGTCTCGCCGCAGCCGGCGCAGGCGCCGGAGAACTCGAACAGCGGCCGCAGGAACTGCGTGCCCTTGACGTCGGTCCGGACCTTACTGCGGTCGGGATCGGGCAGCGTCATGAAGAACGCGAAGTTCTCGCGCTCCTGCTCACGCAGCGGCGGCTGCGGGGCCATGTCGATGGCCTTGTGCGCGGGATCCTGCTTATCGGTGACCGGGCAGACTTCGACGCAGAGGCTGCACCCGGTGCAGTCTTCGGGGGCGACCTGCAAGAGGTACTGCATCCCCTTAAATTCCGGGCCGCGGTACGGCACCACTTTGAGTGCGGACGGCGCGTCGCCAAGCAGCGCCGGCTCGACGACTGTGGCCCGGATCGCCGCGTGCGGACAGACGAGCGTGCACTTGTTGCACTGAATGCAGATGACGGGGTCCCACACCGGGATCTGGTCGGCGATGTTGCGCTTCTCCCACCGGCTGGTGCCGACCGGCCAGGTCCCGTCGGGCGGGAAGGCACTGACCGGAAGGAGATCGCCCTGCCGCGCCATCATCACCGCGGTCACCCGCTGGACGAAGTCGTGCGCCTCGTCGCTCACAAAGGCGCTCAGCCGTCGCGCGGCCGTCGGGGCGGACGGGATCGGGACCTCGTAGAGGTTGGCCAGCGTGGCGTCGACCGCGTCGAAATTGGCCCGGACGACGTCGTCGCCCTTGCGGCCGTAGGTCTTGCGGATGGCGTCCTTGATCTTGGCGATGGCCTCGTCCCGCGGCAGCACGCCAGAAATCGCGAAGAAGGCGGTCTGCATGATGGAGTTGATCCGGCCCCCCATCCCCGTCGCTCTCGCGACCCTCGCCGCATCGATGACGTACATGCGCAGGCCCTTGCGGATGAGCTCCTCCTGGACCTCGTACGGCAGGCGGTCGAAGACCTGGTCGGGTTCGAACGGAGCGTTGAGCAGGAACACGGCGCCGGGGGCCGCGGTCTCGAGCACGGGATAGCGGTCCATGAAGCCGTACTGGTGGCAGGCAACGAAGTTCGCGCGGGAGATCAGATACGGGGATCGGATCGGCCGGGGGCCGAAGCGCAGATGGGAAATCGTGACCTGCCCCGATTTCTTGGAATCGTACACGAAATAGCCCTGGGCATAGTTGGGCGTCTGCTCGCCGATGATCTTGATGGAGTTCTTGTTGGCGCCCACTGTCCCGTCGGCGCCCAGGCCGTAGAAGACGCAGCGCGTGACGTCGTCCGCTTCGATCGAGAATTCCCGATCCACCGCCAGCGACGTGCCGGTCACGTCGTCGGTAATCCCGACCGTGAAGTGGTTCTTCGGCAGCGGCTTGCCCAGCTCGTCGAACACGGCGCGGACCATCGCCGGGGTGAATTCCTTGCTGGACAACCCGTAGCGGCCGCCGATGACGCGGGGCATCTGCGGCAGCGCCGCGCCGTTGCTCATGACCTCACCCAGCGCCGCCATCACGTCCACGTACAGCGGCTCGCCGAGCGCTCCGGGCTCTTTCGTGCGGTCCAGGACGGCGATGGCCCGCACGGACCGCGGAAGCGCGGCGGCGAAGTCGCTCACCGAGAACGGGCGGTACAGCCGTACGGTGAGCACGCCCAGCCGCTCGCCGCGCGATGCCATCCACTCCACGGTCTCTCGGATGACCTCGGCGCCGGAACCCATCGCTACGATGACCCGTTCGGCGTCAGGATCGCCCGCGTAGTCGAAGAGATGGTACTGCCGCCCCGTCAGCGCGGCGAACCGGTCCATCACCTGCTGGACCAGCCGCGGGGCCATGATGTAGTAGGGGTTGCTCGCTTCGCGGGCCTGGAAGAAGGTGTCCGGGTTCTGCGCGGTGCCGCGGATCACCGGATGCTCCGGGGCCAAGGCGCGCTCGCGGTGAGCGCGGATCAACGGCTCGGGGAGCATCGCGCGCAGGTCGTCAGCGGTGAGTTCTTCGATCTTCGACACCTCGTGGCTGGTGCGGAACCCGTCAAAGAAGTGGAGGAACGGCACACGCGTGAGCAGTGTCGCGGCGTGGGCGATGGCGGCGAGGTCGTGGACCTCCTGCACCGAACCGCTCGCCAGCAGCGCGAGGCCAGTCTGCCGGACCGCCATCACGTCGGAGTGGTCGCCGAAGATGGACAGGGCATGCGTGGCGAGCGTTCGCGCGCTCACGTGCATCGCGAACGCCGTCAGCTCGCCGGCGATCTTGTACAGGTTGGGGATCATCAGCAGGAGCCCCTGGCTGGCGGTGAACGTCGTGGTCAGGGCGCCGCCCTGCAGCGCCCCGTGCACGGCGCCGGCGGCCCCGCCCTCGGACTGCATCTCGACGACCTGCGGCACCGCCCCCCAGAGGTTGGGCCGCCCCTTCGTCGACCACTCATCCGCCAGTTCCCCCATCGTGGACGACGGGGTGATCGGGTAGATCGCGATCACCTCGCTCGCCCGGTACGCGACCGAGGCCGCGGCTTCGTTCCCGTCAATCGTGATCAGCCGTCGCGTGCTCATGCCTTGACGGTAGCGCCGGCGGGTCCGTGGCAGCATCGGGCCACGGCCTTATCTGTGGCTCGGGTCTAAGTCTGCCCAGTCTACCCCGTCTCCCAGTCCGCCCAGTCCACCGCCGTTGGGGTTGAGACTGGGAAGACTCGGAAGACTGGGAAGACTGGGAAGACTGGGAAGACTGAGTGGACGTTGGCTAGCGGGTCGCGATGTGGAGCGGGGGCACGTCGGGGGCGACCCGTACGCGCGCGTCGACGATCGTGGCTCCGCGCTCGTGCACGATGATCGGATTGCAGTCGAGCTCGGCGATCTGCGGCAGGTCTTCAACCATGGCGCTCACACGCAGAAGAGTATCCTCCAGCGCAGCCACGTCGGCGGGCGGGCGGCCGCGGTAGCCCGTCAATAGTGGACAGGACTTCAGTTCGGTAATCATGTCACGCGCATCGTCGGGACCCAGCGGCGTCAGGCGGACGGTGACGTCTTTGAGCAGCTCGACCAGCACACCGCCGGCTCCGCAGGCCACGACGGGTCCGAACTGCGGGTCGGAGACGACGCCGACCAGCATCTCTACCCCCGGAGGCGCCATCGCCTGCACGAGGAAGCCATCGACGGGCTGGCCCGCCGCCGCCAACATCGCCTGCATCTCTTCGGCAGCGGCACCCACGTCGAGTCGGGCCCCGCAGATTGAGACGGACCGCACCGAGATCCGTCTTGTGCAGCAGCCCCGGCCCGATGGCCTTCAGCGCGACCGGACCCTGCAGGGCTGCTGCGGCCGCGGCGGCATCGGCCGGGACCTCACGAGGTGCTGCGCGGCCACCGGGAGGCCGTAGCCGGCCAGCAGCGCAGCCACCTCGTCCGGTTCCAGCCATCCGGTACCGCGTCCCAAGGCCGTGGCAACAGTCGAGGCCGCCGCATCCCGCTGCAGCCCCGCCAGCCGCGGAACGTCGACCGGCGGCCGGGCGCGCCACTGCCCGTACCGGACGACCCGCGCCAGGGCGATGGCCGCGTCCTCGGGAAACGCGTACGACGGCACGGCGACCGCGCCGCGCAGCGCCGTGGGCACGCCGCTCGACGACATGAACACCGTGAGGACCGGTGTGGTCCCGGCCAGCTCGCGCGCAGCCTGGACGATCACCTCCGCGGCATCTTCCGGCTGCGTGACCACCGGCGGGATGAAGATGGCGATTACCGCGTCAACGTTGGGATCGGCGCTGACGGCCCGGATCGCCTGCAGGTAGTGGGCGGCCGGCGCCGATGCCAACATGTCGACCGGATTACCGACGCTGGCTTGCGGCGGAAGAAACTCCCGCAGGGCGGCGACGGTGGTCTCACTCAACGGCGGCACGTCCAGACCCTCTGCCTGGCACGCATCCGCGCACAGGATGCCCGGCCCGCCCGCGTTGGTCACGATCCCGATGCGAGGTCCTGCCGGCGGCGGCTGGGTGCTCAGCAGGACCGCGACGTCAAACAACTCCCCCAGCGTATCGGTGCGGATGACCCCGGCCTGGCGGAACGGCGCATCCACGGTCACGTCGGAGGCGGCCAGCAGGCTGCCGGTGTGCGACTGCGTCGCACGCACGCCCGCGGCGGACCGCCCGCTCTTGACCGCGATGATGGGCTTGGTGCGCCCGACCCGCCGCGCGATGCGCGAAAACTTGCGCGGGTTGCCGAA
>DASYRL010000011.1:0-3557 GCA_036004445.1 bacterium | reverse complement strand
GAGGCCGGGCGCTTCCGCGCCAATGGGCGCGTCATCAAGCGCGGCCAGGTACTCACGATCGATGGCACGACCGGGCGCGTCATCCTGGGCGCGGCCAAGCTGGTGCAGCCCAAAGCGGGGACGCATTACGACCGGCTGATGTCCTGGGCGGACAAGCGGCGCCGCTTGAAGGTGCGGACCAACGCAGACACACCAGAAGATGCCAAGCGGGCGCGCGGTTTCGGAGCTGAGGGGATCGGGCTGTGCCGGACCGAGCACATGTTCTTCCAGGAAGACCGCATCACGGCGATGCGCGAGATGATCGTGGCCCCGGATGAGGCGGGCCGCCGCAAAGCGCTGGCCAAGCTTCTCCCGATGCAGCGCGCGGACTTCGAGGGCATTTTCACGGCGATGGCGGGGTACCCGGTCACCATCCGGCTGCTCGATCCGCCGCTCCACGAGTTCCTGCCCCACACGAAGGAGGAGCAGACCGTCCTCGCCAAGGCGTTGCGGATGCCGCTCGCCCGGCTCAAATCGCAGGTCGACGCCCTGGGCGAAGCCAACCCGATGCTCGGCCATCGCGGTTGCCGGCTCGGCATCACCTACCCCGAAATCACTGAAATGCAGGCCCGCGCCATTTTCGAGGCCGCCTGCCACGTCGTGTCCCGCGGCAAGACCGCGGTCGTGGAAGTGATGATTCCCCTCGTGGCGGTGGCGGAGGAGCTGCGGCGCCAGGCGCAGATCGTGCGGCGGGTGGCCCAGGAGGTCTTTCAGGCCCAGCATCGCGCCGTGCCCTATCTGGTCGGCACGATGATCGAGCTGCCCCGGGCCGCGCTCACGGCCGACGAGATCGCGAAGGAGGCCGAGTTCTTCTCCTTCGGGACCAACGACCTCACACAAACGACGTTCGGATTGTCCCGGGACGACGCCGGGCGGTTCCTGCCGTTCTACGTGGAATCCGGGATCCTGAAGGACGATCCGTTCCAGGTGTTGGACCAGGGCGGCGTCGGCAAGCTGGTCGAGCTGGCGGTCAAGCTGGGGCGCGGCACGCGGGGAGACCTGAAGGTAGGAATCTGCGGCGAGCACGGCGGAGAGCCGGCGTCGGTGAAATTCTGTCACCGCGCCGGACTCAACTACGTCTCCTGCTCGCCGTTCCGTGTCGCCATTGCCCGCCTCGCCGCGGCCCAGGCAGCCCTCGAGGAGGCGGGCGTGATCAACCGGACGAGGGCGACCGTCTAGGCGGGTGCTCAGCTGCCGCGGGACGCCATCCCCGCGAACAGCGCGCCGATCAGCACCCCCAGGAGCATCGCGATGATCGCGACGGTGTAGGCCCCACCCTTCGAGGTTTTGTGGGTCACCTGAATCCCGATCGCGGTCAGCACCATGCCCCAGAGCGAAAACGGATTGATACCGGCGAGCACCGCTCCGGTGAACCCGGTCGCGTTGGGCGCGAGCAGATTCAGGCCCAGCGGGGGTCGCAAATCCTCCATTGAAGAGACCGCCTCCACGCCCTTCATCTTCAGCACCGCGAGGGCCGCCGCCTGCAGCAGAATGGCCGGAAGTGCGGTGTAGGCCGCCACGCTGAGCAGGGTCTTGAACCTCGCGTCTCCCCCGGCCACCAGCATGACGAGCAGCCAGTAAATGACTGCGGCCATCAACAGGGCGATGAACACGCCGATCGGCGCGAAGATGAGGCCGATGGACTGAAACTTTGCCGCGTTCGCAGCGGCCTGAGGATTCTGCTGGGCGATCTGCGCCATACGGCTCGCCATCGCCGCCTGGGTAAAGGGCTGCATGAAATAGGTGATCACGATCACGATGACCGACAGCCCGATGGCGGGCAGAAGGAATCGCGGCCGCTCTCGCACTCGCTCGAACACGGCCGTCGGCTCGAACAGCACACGGACCAGATCCCAGACTGCGTCCATCTCGCCTCCCTCCTACTCGGGTTGTACCACCGGAGCCTGTCGAACCTGCAGCGCGGGGAATATGGACCCTGACCCGACTCCTGCAAACCTACGCACCTTGACCCTTTACCGTGTCACGGGGTAGAGTGAAGCAGCGGGCATGATCACCCACATCGCATTTGCACTCGGAGTCCTGACCCAAATCGCGCCGTCGTCCTCGAACGATCGACGCCGCGCCGATCCGGGTGTGCGCATCTGGGTCTCCGATACCCTCTATCAGGTCTGGGCCGGCGCGCGCGTTTACGTGAAACTGCGCGAGCCGGGCTACCTGACGGTGCTCCACACCGACGCGATGGGCCGCATTCGCGTCCTCTATCCCCTGGCGCCGGACCAGCAGACCATCGTCCCGGCAGGGGATCCGTTCGAAGTGACCGGCAGCGATGACGGCACGACGTTCCGGGTCGAGGCACGCGGACGCGGTACCCTGCTGGCGGTGCGCTCCTCGCGGCCATTCGCATTCGAGCCGCTACGGCGCGCGAACCGCTGGGATTACGAGCACTCGTTGCTGCTGCAACCCACCGCGGGGAACGCATTCGCGGCGCTCCTCGATATCGCCGACCGCGTCGGCGACGGCCAGCCCTACGACTATGACGTGACGTTTTACGGAACGCCGGGCGCGCTGGCGAGCCGCGCCGGCTCGGACACGGTGTGCTTCAGCTGCCTCACGGCACGGCACCCCAGGTCCTCCACGTCCGGACCGGGAGGCTACGGCAACCGAGCGGTGGCGACGAACAACTCGTCGGCGGTCGATTGCTCGGGTGCCAACCTGGTCGATTCGTGGTGCGGCGTACAGGACAACAGCGTCACCAACACGTACACGGACAATTCGACCTACCAATCGACCACGGTCGAGTATCCGGTCTACCTCCCGTTCTTCGTCCCGTTCCGGCGCTTTTTCCGGCAGCCGCCCCCCGCGCCACCGCCACCCCGGCCCGCGACGACGCTGCCGATGCCGCTGCGCCCGGTATCGCGGCGGCTCGTGCCTCCGCCGGCCCGCCAGCGACCGACCATCGTGGTCGTCCAGCCGACGGCGCCCAGCCATCCCGACCTCGGCGGCAAGGACGCAGAGTCCGCGCCACGCGCGCCCGCACCGGCCAGGACGGCACAGCCGGCCCGCATGACACGGTCGGCCACCATGGAAACGGCTGGGCCAATGCAGGTAAGAGCGGCCGGACCGACGAGGATCAACTCGATGGGGAGCACAGCGACGTTCTCTGCTCCGGCGGGGAGTGCAGCACCGGTTGCGACCACCGTCACCCGCCCCGCGGCGTCCACTGCTCGCACGCTGGTTCCTTCACGCGCACAGGTGCGCTCGATCAACGCCGGTCGCCACTAGCTCCAGTCAGTCAATACATCCTGCTCTTCAACCGACCGGCGTTGCCATCCTATGCCGATCGGCCCACCACGCCAGACGAAGCTAATTGCGGATTGAAAGGCCCTGCCAGCGGCTAATCCGCAATCCGCAATTGCTGAGTGGAGGCGCGGGGAATCGAACCCCGGTCCGAGTAAGACTCCGAAGTCGCTCCTACGTGCGTAGACGAAGCTTATTGGATCTCACCAGCACGGCGCTTCGCCGGCCCTGCTGATGACAAGCCCGTTGCAGCTCTTGTC
>DASYRL010000010.1:0-2820 GCA_036004445.1 bacterium | reverse complement strand
GACGGTCGCGTTCGGGATTCCCGGAAGTTCGGCGATGGCCATCCTGCTGGGCGGGTTCTTCCTGGTCGGGCTTGTCCCGGGGCCGGACATGCTGACCAAGCACCTGGACGTGACCTTCTCGATGGTCTGGACGATGATCCTTGCCAACGTCGTCACCGTCGCCGCCAGCTTCATATTTCTCCAGCGTCTGGCCAACCTCACGAACATCCGCGGCACACTGCTGCTGCCGTTCCTCGCGCTGTTGACGTTCGTCGGTTCGTATACCAACAACAACAGTCTGGGTGACATCGTCGTCACGTTGATCTTCGGGGGAGTCGGCTACCTGATGGTGCGCTACCACTGGCCGCGGGCACCGCTGGTGTTGGGCCTGGTGTTGGGCGAGATCGCGGAGCGCTATCTGTGGATCAGCACCGCCCGCTACGGGACTGACTGGCTGGGCCGCCCCCTGGTCCTGTTGCTGATTGCGCTAACCGTGTTCGTCATTGCTATCCCGTTCTTCCAGGGACGGCGGCGGCCGCGCGACGAGGTTCCGGATGCAGCTTAACGGGCGGACGCTGTTCAGCGGGTTCATCCTGCTCGTCGCGCTGTGGGCGCTGTACGCCACCAAGGACTGGGCGTTTAACACGGCCCTGTATCCGCGCGTGGTCGGCGTGCCGCTGATCCTGCTGGCGGGCGCGGAGTTTTACCTCAGCCTCCGCGGGCGCGAAGCGGCAGTCGGCGGCCGCGCGATGGACGTGCAGATCTCGGCGACCACCGAGCCCGCGGTCGCGATGCGGCGGACGATTACGACCATGGGCTGGTTGCTGGGGTTCTTCGCGGGCATTTGGCTGCTGGGCTTTCCACTCGCGATTCCGGTGTTCGTCTTCACCTATCTGAAGTTCCAGGGACGGGAATCCTGGTTCATCTCGATTGCGCTGGCCGCCGCGGCCTGGGCAGGATTCTACGGCCTGTTCGTGCGGCTGCTGCACCTGCCGTTTGGAGAGGGGATGCTGCTGGGATTCATCAGATGAGGAGCACCAAGATTGTCATTGCGAGCGCGGCGAAGCAATCTCAGAACTGGGATTGCTTCGGCGCCTGCGGCGCCTCGCAATGACACCAAAATCCCTATGAGCAAACAGTGGCGGGAACCAGAGGGGTATGCCCGTGCCGGCCACGGGAAGTGGAGGCGGCCGCCGGCTCCGTATGACGTATTCATGGACGCCGAAGGGATTCCGATCTATCGCGGGGTCGGCGTCCATCGCGCCCAGGACCTGCCCCGCGCACCGTGGCCGCGGATGGGCGGGACGGGCACGTTCATCCAGCTCTACGGCACCGAAGGGATCTGGGGCTGCTACGTCGTGGAGATTCCGCCCGCCGAAGCGCTCCGTGACGAGCACCACATGTACGAGGAGATCTACTTCGTCATCGAGGGCCGCGGCGCGGTGGAGATCTGGACCAGCGACACCGGCCGGCGCGACATCATGGAGTGGCAGCCCGGGTCGCTGTTCGCGATCCCGCTGAACACCCACCACCGGTTGATGAATGCGTCGTCATCCGGTCCGGCGCTGCTGCTCGCCGGAACGACCGCGCCGATGGTCTTCAACCTCTTTGCCAACCGCGATTTCGTCTTCAACACGCCCTACGTGTTCACCGACCGGTATGAGGCCACCGAGGACGCGGTCCGGCCGCGGCCGCTGGAGTACGAGCCGGATCCGTACCGCGGACTGGCGATGGTCGAGGCGGCCATCATCCCCGACGCCGTGCGCATGCCGCTCCCGCTGGACAACCGCCGCTCGCCGGGATTCCGCCGTCTGGAGCCGCATCTGGCGAAGAACATCTTCTATCAGTGGGTCGGGCAGCACGAGTCCGGGCGCTACTCGAAGGCGCACGCGCACGAGTCGGCGGCGGTGCTGATCTGTCTGGCGGGCAAAGGCTACACGTACGCGTGGCCGCGGGAGGTCGGCACGCGGCCGTGGGAGACTGCCCAGGCCGACCGCGTCGTGCGGCAGGACTACGAACCGGTGGGGATGGTCAGCGCCGCGCCGATGGGCGGGCAGTGGTTCCACCAGCACTTCGGCATCGCCAAAGAGCCGCTGCGCCTGATGGCGTGGTTCGGCCCGTTCGGCCGCGGGACCGGGCGCGAGCCCGGCCGGCCCGGGGAACAGGTGCTGGACAAGAATGCGCTCGACCTGAATGAGGGCGGCAGCTCGATCCCGTACTGGGACGAGGATCCGTTCATCCGTCGGGAGTACGAGGAACTGGTCCGGCGAGAGGGCGTCGAGTTCCGGATGGATGAGTCGTTCTATCAGCGGACCCTCACCCCGTCCCTCTCCCCAGAGGGGAGAGGATGAATCGCGCGATGAAGCGCGCCGTGCTGACCGATCAGGACCGGATCATCCGCGAGCAGGTCGCCGTCGCCAGCAACGTGCTGGGACTCGAGGATCTCGGCGACTTCTTCCTGGGCCACGTGTCCGTGCGCGACCCCGGCGGCCGCGGCGTGTGGATGAAGGCCACCGGCTGGGGGTTCGAGGAGATCACGCCCGACCGCGTGCTGCTCATCGGCTGGGACGGCGAGGTCCTGATTGGAGAAGGCCGGCGGCACAAGGAGTATCCGATCCACACGGAACTCATGCGCACGCGGGCAGACGTGCACAGCGTCGCCCACGTTCACGCGCCCCACGCCATCGCGTTCGCCGCGCTGGCGCAGCCGCTGCGGCCGATCTCCCATGAGGGGACGATCTTCGTCCCGCCCGACGTCGCGCGGTTCACCAAGACCGGAAACCTCATCCTCACGCACGAATTGGGGCAAGCGCTGGCGGACACGGTGGGCGGGCGCAACGC
>DASYRL010000009.1:0-5696 GCA_036004445.1 bacterium | reverse complement strand
CGTCTCCTCGGCGGCGGGGGTTTTGGTCACGCGGTCGCGCACCAGCTCGATCGCGACCATGGCGCCCAGTCCCCGCACGTCGCCCACCAGCCGGGCCCGCTCCTGCAGGCGGCGGAACCGCGCCATCATGCGCTGGCCGAGCGCCAGCGCGCGCGACAGCAGACCTTCGTCCTCGATGACATCGAGCACGGCCAGCGCGGCCGCGCAGGCGACGGGATTGCCCACGTAGGTGCCGCCCAGTGACGACTCCGGCATGGCGTCCATCAAGTCCGCCGCCCCGATGACGGCCGACAGTGGAAGGCCGGCGGCGAGCGACTTGGCGACGATCATGAGATCCGGATCAACCCCGGTGTATTCGCTGGCAAACATGCGGCCCGTACGGCCGATCCCCGTCTGGACCTCGTCGACGATCAGCAGCATCCCGTGCCGTCTGGTGAACGCGCGAAGTGCGGGGAGAAAGTCCGGCGGGGGGACGATGAAACCGCCCTCGCCCAGCACCGGTTCGACGATCACGGCGGCGACCCGGTCCGGCTGGACGTGGGTCACGAGAAGGTTCTCCAGCCCGCGCAGTGCCCATCGCGTCGCGTCGGGATCCGGACTGCGGTAGGGATCGGCGTACGGGGCGCGATAGACCTCCGGAACGAACGGCCCGAAGTTCCGCTTATATGGATCGATCTTGCTGGTGAGCGACATGCTCATGTAGGTCCGTCCGTGAAACGCCCCTTCAAACGCGATCAGCGCGGGGCGGCCGGTCAGGGCGCGGGCAATCTTCGCCGCGCTCTCGACGGCCTCACTGCCGGAATTGAGGAAGATCGCCTTCTTCGCGCGGGGGCCGGGGGCCAGTGCGCACAGGCGAGCGGCCAAGCAGGTGTAGACCTCGTAGGGTGCGACGCCGACGTCGGTGTGGGTGAACCGCGCGGCCTGCGCGGTGATCGCCGCGACCACCCGCGGATGGGAGTGCCCGACGTTCAGGCAGCCGACGCCCCCGACCAGATCGATGAACGTGTTGCCGTCCGCGTCGGTGAGCAGCGCCCCCTCCGCCCGCTCGATAACCGCGGGCAGATAGATGGGGACGGCACGCGACACGTGGCGCCGAAAGTCCTCAAGGGCAACCGCGGACTTCGGGCCCGGCAGTGTGTAGTGCTTCTGTGTGACCTCGACCTCTCTCATCGATGTTCGCCTCCGCCCTGAACCACTAAGAAGCATACCGCATCAGCGTCGCGACGACGTGTACCCGCGCGGTCTGCGGGAGGAGATCCACCGGCTGCACGTCGGTCAGCCGGTACCCGGCCGCTCCGGCCGATCTGATCGTGTCGACCAGCCGCGTCATCGACGACCCGGCATAGACGATTCGGCCGCAGCCGGCCGCCGCGGCTTCCGCCGCCACGGCGGGGGGGACCGTGCCTCCACGGCCGGTGGCCATCAAGACATCGAGAGTCGCGCCGCGGGCGCGCAGCTTCGCCAGCACCGCGGCGGGGGCCCGGGTGTAGAATACGCACCCCTCGGCGCCGTTCGCCGTGGCGTTCTCCCAGGCGCGGCGCATCGACTCTCGGTCCGCAGTGACGCCCACGACTCGCATCCTGCTCTGCGCCGGCCCCTCCCCCGACGCCAGCGACAGCGCCAGCGGGATCAGCCCTTCATCACACGCGACGTCGATGACCGCTCGCGCGGCTCCCACGGCCCGCCGGACGGCCCCGAGATAGGTGGCGAACGCGCCCGGGTTCGGTGGGATCGAGGGGGCGGCGTACAGATTCAGCCGGACCCCGCCGCCCATCCCCGTGCTGAGGACTTCGGTAATGAATGGACGGCCCCAGAGCAGCTCCGTCCGCCCGAGCAGCTCAGCGGTGGTCGGTCTGCGCACCGAGATCATGACCGATCGGAGTTCAGGGAGGCGCTCGGTCGCGGCCCTGACAAACGCCATCCGGTCGGGCACGTCAGCGGTGGTACAGAGGACGAGCATGCTCTCACCGGTCGCGAAGGCGGTCTGGGCGATCACGCCGCGCAGCACTCCCGTGCCCGTGCCGCGATCGTACACCGGCCAGCCGAGCCGGCCGACGATCTCGCGCGTCGCCAGCAGGATTCGCACGTTGACCGGATGCTGAATCGGACACTCCTGGATGTTGATGACGACCTCATCGGCGACGCTGGAGAAACCGGCGACCGTGCGTTCCCGGCGCAGCGCAAACGCCGCCTGCAGGCGGCTGCGGTACTGCCAGGGCTGACTCCCCAGCGCGTCCCGCACGACCGCGCCGGCGTCGACCGATCCGGCAAGTACGCTGCGCACGAGCTGCGTTTTCGCGGCGAGCTGCGCCTGATATGGGAGATGCTGCCACTGACAGCCGCCGCACCGGCCAAAATGCCGGCAGCGTGGCTCCACCACCTCGGCCGACTTTCGCAGCACGGCCGTCATCCTGCCCTGCGCGTGGAGCCGGGTCGCCGCCGTGACCTCGACCACGGCCTCTTCCCCGGGCAGCGCAAACGGCACCGCGACCGTCTGTGGCCCGTACGTTGCGACGCCGGCTCCGGCGGCATTGAACGCGTGAAACCTCAGCGTGGCCTTCTGGCCGACCTTTAACGGCGGGGCCTCACGGCGTGACTTGTGACTCGTGACTCGTGACTCGCCGTGCGTCACGCGCGTCTGGACGGGCTTGTTCTGAGTGTCAGATTTTCGAGTCACGAGTCACAAGTCACGAGTCACGAGCTCAGCCGTTCCCGCAGCAGCCGATGCACGACTTCCGGATTGGCCCTCCCCTGCGTCCGGCGCATCACCTGGCCGACCAGGAACGTCAGCGCCTGCTGCTTACCGGCGCGGAAGTCGGCGACCGGCCCGGGGTGCGCGGCGATAACCTCGTCCACGGCGGCGGTGAGCTCGGCAGCGTCGCTGATCTGGCGGAGGCCGCGGCGCCGGACGACCGTCTCCGCCCGTTCCCCGCCGGTGAGCATCTCCGCCAGCACCTCTTTCGCCGTGCGCCCACTGATTGTCCCCTCGTCGATGAGGCCCAGCAGCTCGGCCACGTGGGCCGGCGTGATCCGGAGGTCGTCGATCTCCTGCCCCGCGGCGTTGAGGAAGGCGGTTATGTCTCCGGTCAGCCAGTTGCTGACGACCTTCGGCTTTGGGTGGAGGGCGACGACGTCCTCGAAGAACGCAGCCATTGAGCCCGACGACGTCACCTGCTCTGCGTCGTACGCCGAAAGTCCGAAGCGCTCCATGTAGCGGCGCCGCTTAGCGTCAGGCAACTCCGGCATGGCCGCCCGCGCGGCATCAAGGACCCCTGCCTCGATGGCGATCGGCAGGAGGTCGGGCTCTGGGAAATACCGATAGTCGTGCGCTTCCTCTTTGAAGCGGGACGCGAAGGTCACGCCGCGGCGCTCGTCCCAGTGCCTGGTCTCCTGCACGACGCGCTCGCCGGAGGCGAGCAGCCGTGCCTGTCGATCGGCCTCGAACGAGAGTGCATGCTCGACCGAGCGCAGCGAATTCATGTTCTTGACCTCGGTGCGGATTCCCAGCTCGCCGGCGGCCGCCCGAAGCGACACGTTGGCATCACAGCGCAGGGTGCCTTCCTCGAGCCGGCCGCTGCTCACCGCGATCGTCTGCAGGACCGCGCGCAGCCGGCTCAGGAACCGGCGGGCGTCGACCGGGGATCGCAGATCGGGTTCGGTGACGATCTCCATCAACGGGACGCCGCTGCGGTTGTAGTCGATCAGGGAGGCGACCACCCGCCCGCCCTGCTCCTGGTGGACCAGGCGCCCCGTATCTTCTTCGAGATGGACGCGGCGAATCCGGACCGGCCGCCCGCCGTCGGGGTCCAGCGCCAGGACCCCATCGGTCGCCAGCGGCGGATGGACCTTGTACTGGTACTGGGTGATCTGGTAGTTCTTCGGCAGATCAGGATAGTAGTAGTTCTTCCGGTGGAAGCGGCTGACCGGGCGTACGGTGCACCCCAGGGCGAGCGCGGTGCGGAGGCCCAGGGTGACGGCGCTGTGGTTCAGCACCGGCAGCGACCCGGGCAGCCCCAGGCAGACCGGGCAGGTGAGGGTGTTCGGCGGCGCGCCGAAGCGGACCGCGCACGCGCAGAACATCTTGGACCGGGTGAGCAGCTGGACGTGGATCTCTAACCCGATGACGACTTCGAAGCTCATCTGGGTGGGTAAGCGGTCATTGTGCTTCCCAGGGACTCGACGGGCGGGAATCGGGAACGGGGAACGGGGAACAGACCAATCTCATGATCCGATCTCCTGTTCGCTGCTCCCTGTTCCCTGTTCCCTGGGCCGCGCCGGCAGGCGCAGGTGCCACTCCGTCATCTGTTCGTACGTGTGCGCCGTCCGCAGCACCGTCGCCTCATCGAAGGGCCGGCCGATCAGCTGCAGCCCGACCGGCAGGCCGCGCGAGAATCCGCACGGGACCGAGATCCCGGGGAGCCCGGCGAGGTTGATGGGGATCGTGTACACGTCGGCCAGGTACATGGCCAGGGGATCGTCAACCTTCTCGCCGATCGGGAACGCGACGGTGGGCGTCACGGGCATCAACACCAGGTCCACGCGCTCGAACGCGCGGCGAAAATCCTCGCGCACACGCGTGCGCACCCGCTGCGCTTTGAGGAAGAACCCCTCGTAGTATCCGGCGGACAGCGCATAGGTGCCCAGCATGATCCGCCGTTTGACCTCGCTGCCGAACCCCGCCGCCCGGGTCCGCGTATACATCTGGTCGATGGTCTCCGACGGTGCCCGCAACCCGTACCGCACGCCGTCATAGCGCGCGAGGTTTGAGCTCGCCTCGGAGGTCGCCAGCAGGTAGTACGTGGGCAGCGCGTATTCGATCGCCGGCAGCGAGACGTCCTCCAGCACCGCGCCGGCGGCGGCCAGCTGCTGCGCGGCGGACTGCACCGCCGCACGTACGTCGCCGTCGAGCCCTTCGCCGAAGGCCTCCGCGGCGATCCCGAGGCGCAGGCCCTTCACCCCGCCATCGAGTGCCGCCGCATAGTCCGGCACCGGCACGGCCGCCGAGGTGGAGTCCGCTGCGTCGCGCCCGGCGATGACGCGCAGGATGAGCGCCGCGTCGGCCACCGTCGCGGCCAGCGGGCCGATCTGGTCCAGCGACGACGCGAACGCGACCAATCCATATCGGGACACGCGCCCGTAGGTCGGTTTCAGTCCCACGATGCCGGTGAACCCGGCAGGCTGGCGGATCGATCCCCCGGTGTCGGTTCCCAGCGCCAGGGGCACCATGCCGGCGGCCACCGCGGCCGCGGACCCGCCGCTGCTTCCGCCCGGAACCCGGGTCAGGTCCCACGGGTTCCGTGTCGGGCCGAACGCCGAATTCTCCGTCGACGATCCCATTGCAAACTCGTCGAGGTTGGTCTTCCCGATGACGATGGCGCCCGCGTCGCGGAGCCGGGCTACGACCGTCGCGTCGTAGGGCGGGACCCACTGCTCGAGCATCCGCGATCCGCACGTGGTCGCTATTCCCCGGGTGCAGATGATGTCTTTGATGGCCACCGGCAGCCCCGCCAGCGGCGGCACCGGGCCGCCCCGCGCGTAGACCTCGTCCCAGTGCTGCGCGGCAGCCAGCGCGCGCTCAGCGTCGACCCGAAGGAATGCGTGCAGGTCGCCGTCGAGCGCGGCGATCCGGTCCAAGGAGGCACGCACCACGTCGGTGGGCGAGACCTCCCGGCGCCGAAAGCGCTGCAGGATCGCCG
>DASYRL010000008.1:0-28706 GCA_036004445.1 bacterium | reverse complement strand
GGACATCAAACTGCCGGACGGGGTGGAGATGGTGATGCCGGGGGACAACGTGAACCTGGACGTGGCGCTGATCACGCCGGTGGCGCTGGAAGAGGGGCTGCGGTTCGCGATCCGGGAAGGCGGGCGCACCGTCGGCGCCGGTGTTGTGACCAAGGTGGCGGAGTAGACGACGATGCCTCGAGACATCATTACGCTCGCGTGCACGAATTGTAAGCGGCGGAACTATGCGTCGATGAAGAGCAAGAAGAACGATCCCGACCGGATCGAGATGCAGAAGTACTGCAAGTGGTGCAAGAAGCACACGCTGCACCGCGAGACGCGCTAAGATAGGGCCCGTAGGGGCGTAGCTCTAACTGGCAGAGCGCTGGTCTCCAAAACCAGATGTTGGGGGTTCGAATCCCTCCGCCCCTGCCATGAACCACTCGCTGCGCTCGGGTTCATGGCGGCGCCACATGGATACCCTCCAACAGACACGTCCACCGAGTGGTTCATGCCCTGTACCCGAACGGAGTGAGTGGTACGGGGCCTTCTGATATGTCCACGCTCATCGCCGTCCTCAACCACCGGATCCTCGTCGCCCGCCACGCCCAGCGCTGGCATCTCTCATCCCCGCTGGACGGCTACCGGTTCACCTCTACGGCGGCGGATCCGTTTGTCGCCGGACGCGCGTACTGCGGCACCGTCAACGGCGGCTTCTGGCGCACCGGCGATGCCGGCGCCTCGTGGGACCGGATCGGGGACGGTCCGGGGGCCGGCCATGTTACGGCTGTTGCCGTCGATCGTCACGAGCGCGCTGCTGATGGCGGGATGGTCTATGCCGGCACCGAACCGAGTCACTTCTATCGCTCGGCCGACGGTGGCCGAACCTGGGAAGAGCCGTCGGATCTGAACACGCTCCCGTCCGCCGATGAATGGAGCTTCCCGCCTCGCCCGCACACCCATCACGTCCGATGGATCGAGCCCGACCCGGTTGTGGCTGGGCGGATCCTCGTCGCCATCGAAGCCGGAGCGCTGATCCGCACGCTCGATGGCGGCCTGACCTGGCAGGACCGCGTGCCGGAGGGACCGTTTGACACGCACACCATGACGTCTCATCCGGCGGCGCCGGGCCGGTTCTATTCGGCGGCGGGGGATGGGTACTACGAAACCGGCGACGGCGGCGGGACGTGGTCTTCTCCGGAAGAGGGGTTGCGGCACACCTATCTGGTTACCGTCGCCGTCGATCCAGGCGATGCATCGACCATCGTGGTCTCCGGCTCGTCGGGTCCATGGACGGCATACAATCCGTCGTCTGCCTCCGCCTACTGCTACCGCCGATCCGGACGCAGCGTCTGGCGCTGGATCAGCGACGGCCTGCCCGGCGCCGAGGGGACCGTAGTCAGCCACCTTGCGGCGGCCGGCAGACCCGGGGAGATCTACGCGGCAAACAACCGGGGAATCTTCTTCTCCTCCGACGCCGGTGCGAGGTGGTCGGCGTTGGACCTGCCCTGGGAGCGCGAATACGAATCGGCGGGCGTGCAGGCCCTGCTCGCGCTGGAACCCTGACCGGCTATGCGGGCTCGGCCAGCGCGAACTCGATGATCTGGTCCTGAGTCATCGCTCGGCCCTCCGCCCACGCGGTCGTGAACCCCGGCACTCCGACCGCCGCTTTGACCGCCGCCAGCACGCCGTCGTACCGGGTCCGGTCTGCAGGGGGGACGGAGACTTTGGTCTGGTCGCGCAGCGCATCAGCCGCCCCCAGCAGCCGTGCCGCCCGGGTCGATCGGCCCACCTCATGCTCCAGCCCGGCGAGCCGTTCCAGATACAGGGCGATGCCAGGGATGTCTTTCATCTCCTGCGCCTGTCTGACGCTCTCTCGATGAAGCTGCCCCGCCCGCATCGCATCCCCGCGGTGCTGGGCGACGAGGGCCAGGTCGGAGGTCGTGGAGATGATGCACGATTTGTCCCCGAGCTCTACGAACATCGGGAGCACAGTCTCGTGCAGGGCTGCGGCTTTGTCGCGATCCCCTCGGGACCACGCGACTTCACCCAACAAGTGCAACTGGTGGGCCACCGCGTAGGTGTCATCCAGCGCCTTCGATACCGCCAGTCCTTCCTCGCCCAACGCTTCGGCTTTGGCAAAGTCTCCCTGCGCCCGGGCGATGAGGCCCATGAAGTACAGTGAATTGGACAGCCCGTGTTGATCTCCTAGTTCACGGAACAGGCGGTTGCTCTCGGCGAACAATGCCGCGGCCCGCGCGTAGTCCCGGCGCATTCGGGCGACGCCGGCCCGCCCCCCGATGGCGCTGGCAATGCCCCAGGTGTCTCCCGCAGCGCGGTAGTGGCCGAGGCTCTCTTCAAACAGGGTATCAGCGCGCTCATAGTTGGCTTGCCAGCGCGCCACGCTGGCCAGCGTCCCAAGCGAGTGGGCGATTCCGCGGTGATCGTGCGCATCGCGGAAGACCTCCAGCGCCTGGGTCGCCAGCGCAGTCGCCCGCGCGGCATCGAATTGGAGTTGGGCGAGGAACGCCGCGGCTGCCATAGCCCCCGCGACCGTTGCCGCCTCGACGGTCGGCGCGGCCGGAGCGGCCAGAAGTTCGTCCAACCAGCGACGGCCTTCGGAGATGTGGCCCCGAAGATACCAGAACCGCGCGATCGCGGTGGCGATGCGCAGCCCCGGATCGATCGCCGCCGACGTCAGCGCCCACTGCAGCGCCATCCGGAGATTGTCGTGTTCGACCGAGAGCCGGCGCAGCCAGTCCGCCTGGCCCATTCCGCGGAGAGCGGGTTCGGCCTGCGCGCTCACCGTTACACACCACTGCAGGTGGCGGGTGCGCGCGGCATCCGCCTCTCCCGCCGCAAGTAATCGATCGCGACCGTACTGCCGCAGCGGTTCCAGCGTGCGGTAGCGCACGTCCCCGTTCCGCCCTTCGGCAACGACCAGGGACTTGTCCACGAGGTGGCCGAGGACGTCGACGACGACGACGGCTCCGACCGGGTCCCCGCCGGCGACCGCTTCCGCCGCATTGAGGGTGAACCCGCCGGCGAAGACGGAGAGCCGTCGGAAGCAAGCCTGCTCGGCGGCTCCCAGCATCGCATAACTCCAGTCGATGGCCGATTGCAGGGTCTGGTGGCGCGGCAGCGCCGTGCGGCTCCCGCCGGTGAGGAGGCGGAACTGGTCGTCGAGCCTGGCGGCGATCGCTTCCAGCGAGAGCGATCTGGTCCTGGCGGCGGCGAGCTCCAGCGCCAACGGGATGCCGTCGAGTCGCCGGCAAATGTGGCCGATGAGCGGGGCGGTCCGCTCCGTGACCGCGAACGAGGGGACAAGCGCCGCGGCCCGGTCGGCAAACAACTGCACGGCTTCGTACTGCGCGACGTCGTCCGGCGCAGCGCGGCCCGGGTCGGGGAGCGTCATCGGCGGCACGGGATACAGAGTCTCACCCGCGATCCCGAGCCCTTCACGGCTGGTCGCCAGCATTCGCATGTCCGGACAGTGCCGCAGGAGCAGGTCGGCCACCGCCGCGCACGCCGCCACGAGATGCTCGCAGTTGTCCAGGACGAGCAGCAGGTGCTTCGGTCTCAGGTAGTCGAGGAGCGACTGCTCCAGCGGGCGGCCCGGCTGTTCCCGCACCCCGAGCGCGGCGGCGACCGCGTGGGCGACGAGCGTGGCGTCGCTCAGCGGCGCGAGATCGGTCCACCAGACGCCATCGGAGAAGTCGTCGATCCGATCGGCGGCCAGCTGCAGGGCGAGCCGTGTCTTCCCGCTGCCGCCGGCGCCGGTCAGCGTCAGCAGCCGGGAGGCGCCCAGCCGCGCGCGGAGGGCGGATAGTTCGGCGCCGCGGCCCACGAACGTGGTCAGCTGCGCCGGCAGGTTGTTGGGCCGGGCCTCCAACGAACGGACTGGCGGGAACTCATCGGCAAGACCTGGGGCCACGATCTGGAAGAGGCGCACCGGCGCGGTGAGATCCTTGAGGCGGTGCTGCCCCAGCGGCTTCAATTCCATCCCGGGCGGAAGGTCGTCGGCGATCAGCGCGACCGTCGTTTGCGACACGACGATCTGCCCGCCGTGGCCGGCCTGACAGATTCGGGCGGCCCGGTGCACGTCCATGCCGACGTAGCCTGACCCGGTGACCATCGGCTCGCCGGTGTGCAGGCCCATCCGCACGTGCACCGCGCTCCCCGCCGGCCAAGGGTGCGCGGCGATCCGGCGCTGGGCCTCCACCGCGGCGCTCACCGCATCATGGGCGCGGGAAAACGCTGCGAAGACGGCGTCGCCCTGCGCGTCGATCTCCCGGCCGCCGGCCCCGGTGATGGCGGCCGCCATCGCGGCGCGAAATGCCTCCAGCGTTTGAGGGTACTGGTCACCGACACGGTGCAGCAGGCGCGTCGACCCCTCGACATCCGCAAAGAGGAACGTCACCGTTCCCGCCGGCAGCGTGCCGGCAGGGTCAGGGTCGCGCGTGGCCATTGCCGTGCCTGTTGGCCGCGGCCGAGCCGACATCCTTGCGGTTGGCCGATGAGGTTAGTGGGCGATTCTCCGTTTGACCTTGCGGAGCTCGGCGACGAACCGCTCGTACTCGCGATCGCGTTCCTCTGGCTCCTGAAAGCGGAGGATCGCCGAGGGGTGGATCGTGATGAACACTGCGGCGCCGTTCGTCCCATCGACAAATGACCCTTGTTCCTTGCGCAATTGCACTGGTCGTTCCAGGACGGCCTCCGCGGCGGTCTTACCAAGACAGACAACCACTTCGGGCTTGATCGCGGCAAGCTCAGCTTCCAGCCATGGATGGCACGCGCGGATCTCGCTGGCCAGCGGCTTCTTGTGCTTCCGTCGCTTCCCAACCTGCTCCCACTTGAAATGCTTGACCGCGTTGGTCACGTACACGTCCCCCCGGTCCATGGCGATCTCCTCCAGCGCCTTGTCCAGCAGCCGCCCCGCCGGTCCCACGAACGGGTGGCCCTGCCTGTCTTCATAGTCTCCCGGGACTTCCCCCACAAACACGATCCGCGCCCGCACGGGTCCTTCTCCGAACACCGTCTGCGTGGCGCGCTGATAGAGATCGCACCCCTGGCACGACGCGGCCGCTGCGCGCAGCGCAGTCAGCGAATGTGTCTTTGGAAGAAAGTCTGCCGCCGACCGGTCCGTGGACTCCTTCACGTCAGTCTCTGCAGTTCCCGCACGCGCAGGGTCGCCGCGCCGAACTCCTCCTCGATCCTCCCGTGGAGAAGGTACGGCTGATTTGGCGCGAGCAGCATCGCGTACTTGCGAAAAACATCGGGGAAGATCGACGTCTCATACATGCCGGTGCTATCTTCAAAGGTGACGAATTCCATCGGTTCTCCGCGCTTGGTCTGGGTCAGCTTCTCGGTCAGCAGCCAGCCCAGCATGGCAACGTCTCGTCCTCTCCATTGGTCCAGCTCTGCCGCCTGCACACATTGGGTTTTTCCCACCGCCGTTGCATACAGATCCAACGGGTGCCGGGCGATCGGGAACCCCAGAGTCTCGACCTCGTGGCGGGCGCGGGTCCGGTCATCGTATTCGTCCGGCGCCGGAATCGCAGCCCGATCTCCGTCCCGCGATCCGGTCAGCAGCCGCCACAGCAGCGCCGGCCGGCTGAGGCCCCCGGCGATACTGTCACAGCAGCCGGATTTGATGAGCCAGCGTGCCTGCGTCGGCGCGGGCTGTACTCGCCGGATGAAGTCGCCGAAGGAGATGAATGGTCCCGCGGCCTGCCGTTCCGCGATGATCCGGGTGGTCAGTGCGGCCGTAAGGTGGGCAATCTGCATCAGACCCACCCGCAGGCAGCGCCCGTTTCCCGTGTACCCGATCGCGCTGACATTGATGTCGGGGGGGAGAATCCGCAAACCCATGCGGCGGGCCTCAGACAGGTAGGCGTAGGTCGAGTAGTAGCCGCCCTGGTTCGTGATCACCGCGGCCATGAACTCCGCCGGGAAGTGCGCGCGCAGGTAGGCCGATTTGAACGAGACTTGTGCATAGCTCGCGGAATGCGGCTTGCAGAAGCTGTAACCGGCAAAGCTCATGATCATGGCCCACACGGCGTCGATCACGGGCGCCGCGACGCCCCGTGATGTTGCGCCGCTGGTGAACCGAGCGCAGAACGCGGCCAGCCGGCGGCCGCTGGCCTTCTTGCTGATTGCCTTTCGGAGCTCATCGGCTTCTTCCACGGAGAACCCAGCCAGGGCGATTGCGACGCGCGTCACATCCTCCTGGTAGACCATGATCCCATGCGTGTCCGCCAGCACCTCCGAGAGGAGAGGGTGCAGCGGGACATATGAGGCGCCGTGTGCGCGGCGCACCAGTTCGTTGACGAACGAGATCGCGGCGGGCCGCACGAGTGACGATACGATCACCAGGTATTCGAAGACATCGGCGCCGCTGCGCCGGTCGGCCGGCATGCGGGTCCACAGTTTTTTCAATAGCAACCGCGTCGCGGGCGATTCCACGTAGAAACACCCCATGGTGTCGCCCCGCCGGATCAACTCACACGTCGCTTCGTCGAGGATCGGATCCCACGTCGCGTAATCGATGTCCCGTCCGGTGTTCCGGCGCACCGTCTGCAGCGTGTCGCGGATCACAGACAGCGACCGGTTGCCCAGCAGATCGATCTTGACGAGCCCGGCCGCTTCCGATTGGTCTTTCTCCCACTGCACGATCGGCACGCCTTTGGCGGCCACTTCAACAGGCACGTGGCGGCGGATCTCTGCGGGGACGATCACGATGCCGCCGCAGTGGACCGCCGTCCGCCTGACGTGTCCTTGCAGCAACGCGGCCCGGCCGAGGATTTCCGGCCATGGTGCGGCCAGGCGGAATCTGCGGCACAGCGCCTCGGCCCACGCCCGGGCTCCCGTGTCCTCGGCGAGTTCTGAGATCTCGGCGTGTCTGGCGATGATTGGGGCGACGCGCTCGACTTCGGCGGGCGGCATGCCGTAGATCGTGGCGACTTCGCGGAGTGCCCCACGCATCGTCATCGTCTGGTGCGTGGCCACCATCGCGGCCCGGTCACCGTAATGCTGCAGGACCCAGTCCAGCAGTCCGTCCCGCTCGTCCCAGGGGAAATCGATGTCGATGTCGGGCGGATCGGCGCGCCCCGGATTCAAGAACCGCTCGAAGTACAGGTGGTGCTTGATCGGGTCGACGTGCGTGAGACCCAGGCAGTACGACACGATCGATGCCGCCGCCGACCCCCGCCCGCACGTCAGCGGGGATTGGTGCACGACCTGTTCGACGACCAAGAAGATGTGCGCAAACTGCTTGCCGGCGATGATCGAAAGTTCGTGCTCGATGCGGTCACCGACTTCGGACGTCACAGTTCCGTAGCGGCGTTCCGCACCCTGGTATGTCCGCCTGCGCAGTTCTTCCATTGCCTGCAGGTCTGTCCAATTCTCAAACCGTGGAAAGATGGTGGAGGAAAACGACCAGTCGCTGCCGCACTGGTCCGCGATCCGCGTCGTATTCGCCACGGCCTCGGGGAGGTGGGGAAACGCCGCGGCCATCTCGGCCGGTGAGGCGAGCCGGTGCGTCGGCGCGGCGCATTCGGCGTCGGGAAGCCGGGAGAGGACCGTGTTCAAGGCGATGGCCCGCAGCAGTTGATGGACCGCAAACTCATGCCCATCGATGAAATGGACACGGTTGGTGGCGACCGGCGGCAGCCCGAGTTCGGCGCAGAGGGAACCGGCCGCGAGGCACTGTGGTCCAGGCGTGAGCTCCACGAAGAGATCGTCGCTGCTCTCCTGCTGCCAGACGGCGAGGGCGGCGGGATTGTCGGTGACGAGGACCACGCCCGCGCGCAACTCGCGCCCGGCTCGGATGAGATCAAATGCTGGATCACAGTGGCGCCGGGATAGGATGCGGCACAGGTTGGCGTACCCCTCCGGGTTCTTGACCAGCAGGACAGCGCGCTGATCTCCGTGGACGACCTCCGCCCCGAGGATGGGCCGCAGACCGGTGCGGCGTGCGGCGCCGATGAACCGGATGGCTCCATACATCCCGTTCGTGTCAGTCAGCGCGATGGCGTCGCTGCCCTGCGCGCGGGCGGCGGCGCACAAGGCGTCAACCGTGTTGACCCCGCGCATCAACGAGTACTCGGAATGGACGTGGAGATGGACAAACCGTGCGGTCATGGCGCGCGCACGGTGCGGCCCCAGCGCACCGCCCGTTCCCCGTATCGCCTGCGAATCCGATCGACGGCTGCGTTGAGCCGGCGCACACGGTCTGGATCCGGTGACCGCGGTACGGACGCTGTGCCGGATCGGAAATCAAACAGCGGGAGCTGCTCGGCGGGCCGGAGTCCGACCGCGGCCTCGAGAATCAACCGCCTGACGCGAACCCGGCGGCCGAATGCGTGCGTCAGCAGGGGCTGCGCGGCATCATAGAGCGCTGCGTCCAGGTTTGTTTCTGGCCGGATGTCGGCCTCCCGGCTGCTTTCGATGAAATCGCTGTACACCACGGTGACCCGCAGGCGACGGCACAGGTGATGCCGTTCCCGCAGATCGTTGCCGATCCGTTCCACGAGCGTGAACAGATCTGCGCGGATCCTCTTGAGGTCAACGCTATCCGGATCCAGGATCAGCGATTCGGTCAGTCGCGGCCGTGATCGTGCGGCCAGGACCGGTGAGTCATCGATCCCCTGCGCGTGCCGGTGGAGATCGTACCCCGTCGATCCCACCACCCGCCGGAGCAGATCCAGTGGCACGGCGGCGATGGCGCCAAGCGTCGGCACGTTGAGATCCTCGAGCAGGCTGATGAGCGGTCGACCGGCCGGTCGCGCCAGTTCGGGAAGCACGAGGGGCGGCAGTGGCGCCATGAACCGGCGCTCTCGACCGGGTTGCACGTCGTAGAGATCTGCCGGCTTGATCAAACCCGTCGCAACCTGGGTGACGAGTTTGTTCGTGCCGACGGCCAGCGCGGCTGCGAGGGCGTGGCGCTGCGCGACCTCGCGGCCGATCTGCGCCGCGGCGTCCACCGCGCGGCCAAACAGCCGGTGTGTACCGGTGAGATCGAGGAACAGATGCCCCGGTCCGAATGTCTCCCAGACCGGGGCGAAGCGGCTGATGATCTCCTGCACCTGCTGCTGGCCGCGCCGGATGCGTGCGGGGCTCGGCGGCAGCAGATGAATCGACGGACACAACCAGCGGGCGTGGTCCACCGCCATTCCCGGACATAGCCCTTCTCCGGCCGCCTCCGCGGACACGTCGCGCAATACCGCCCTGGGATGGGTTGCGGCCGCCACGGCGACGGGCCGGGCGCGCAGCGCGGAGTCTTCCAGCCGTGCAAGGGCAATCTCGAACGAGGGGATGCTGACGCAGACGATCTGCCGGTCCATCGTTGAAGCCCTCATCGCGACCGCATGGAGGAGTCTGCCATGATGGTCATCTGCGCGCCGAGGGTGCGTCAATGCCGAACGGCGGAGGTGCGCGGCACGGTGTTCGGTTCACCGGTTGGGCAACTGCGGTTTGACTTTACGAAAAGCCGCACCTATAATGAACGAGGCCCGGAAGAAGTCTTTTTTTGTTTTGGGAGGGTTTTCATGGCCAACCGGCTCGTACGCGCGGGCACCGCCAAGAGCGTGGCGCTGCGGAATGGACCGCCCATCCAGGAACGGGCGGGCCGCTATTTCCGCGAAGTCCGCGGAGAGCTGACCCGGGTCGAGTGGCCCAGCCGGGCGGAGCTCATCGCGATGACCATCGTCGTCATCATCGTGCTGCTGGCCATGGCCTTGTATCTCGGCGCCTGGGACGCCGTGTTCACCTGGTTGTTCCAGACCGTCCTCGTGAAGCGCTGACCGCATGATGGAGGACAAGCTCAAAAGCATCTTCATCGACGAGCCGGTCGCGCCGGCCGAACCCGAGGCGCCGGAACCCGAGGCTGCCGTCGCCGTTGAGGCCGAGGAAGCCGAAGCCCCGAAAGATCCCAACCTCAAGTGGTACGTCATCCACACGTATTCCGGCTACGAGAACAAGGTCAAGACCAACCTCGAGCGGCGGATGAAGACCATGCACGGGCAGGGCGGGGAGCGGATTGCGCAGGTGCTCGTGCCGACGGAAAAGGAAAAGGAAATCAAAGGCGGCAAACGGCGGGAGGTCGATCGCAAGATCTATCCCGGCTACGTGCTGGTCGAGATGATCATGGAAGACGATTCCTGGTACGTCGTCCGAAACACGCCCGGCGTGACCGGATTCGTGGGGTCGGGGGCGCGGCCCGTACCGCTGGATGACGCTGAGGTCAAACGGCTGCTCAAGCAGCTGCGCGACGAGACTCCGAAGTACCGCATCTCGTTCCAAAAAGGGTCGGTGGTTCGCATTACGCAGGGGCCGTTCCAGGACTTTACCGGCGTCGTCGACGAGGTCATGGTCGAGAAGGAGAAGGTCCGCGTCCTCGTGTCGATCTTCGGCCGGGCGACGCCGGTCGAGCTGAGCTTCGGCCAGATCGAAAAAACCTAAGACGTCTGCCCAGTCTTCCCAGTCTTCACCGTCTACCCAGTCTCAAACCACAGACGCAGGTAGACAGGGTAGACTGGGTAGACTGGGTAGACAGGGTAGACTGGGTAGACTGGGTAGACTGGGTAGACTGGGTAGACTGGGTAGACTGGGTAGACGAGGTCCAGCATGGCCAAGAAGATTATCGCCGTCATCAAACTCCAGATCCCCGCCGGTAAGGCGACCCCGGCGCCGCCCGTCGGCCCCGCGCTGGGTCAGCACGGCGTGAACATCATGGAATTCTGCAAGGCCTACAACGAACGCACGGCGGCGCAGACGGGCACCATCGTTCCAGTCGAGATCACGGTCTTCGCCGACCGCACGTTCACGTTCGTAACCAAGACGCCCCCGGCGGCGGTGCTCTTGAGGCAGGCCGCGGGGCTGGAGAAGGGCTCGGGCGAGCCCAACAAGACGAAGGTCGGGAAGGTCACACGCGGTCAGGTCCGTGACATTGCGAAGCTCAAGCTCAAGGATCTCAACACGCAGGACATCGACGCCGCCGCCAGGATGATCGAGGGCACGGCACGCTCAATGGGAATCGAGATCACGGGGTAGCGATGAAGACCATTCGCCAGCATGGAAAGCGGTATGCGGCCGCCGTCGCGGCCGTGGAAGTCGACCAGGTCTACGACCCGGCCGAGGCCATCCGGCGGCTGAAGCAGATGCCCAAAGCCAAATTTGACGAGACGGTGGACTGCGCGATCCGCCTGGGCGTCGATCCCAAGCAGGCCGACCAGCAGGTGCGCGGGACCGTCGGGCTGCCCGCCGGGACCGGCAAGCCCGTCCGGGTCCTCGTGTTCGCCAAGGGCGAGAAGATCAAGGAGGCCGAATCCGCGGGCGCGGATTTCGTGGGGGTGGAGGATCTCGTCGAGAAGATCCAGGGCGGCTGGGTCGAATTCGACGTGGCGGTCGCGACCCCGGACGTGATGAGCACGGTCGGACGGTTGGGCCGCGTGCTCGGACCGCGAGGCCTGATGCCCAACCCGAAGGCCGGCACGGTCACGTTCGACATCACGAAAGCCGTCCGGGAGATCAAGGCCGGCAAGATCGAGTACCGGACGGACAAGTTCGGGATCATCCACGCCGGCATCGGCAAGGCCTCGTTCACCGAGGAGCAGCTGCTGCAGAACTTCAACTCGCTCATCGAAGCCATCGCGCGCGCCAAGCCGGCGTCGTCGAAGGGCCAGTACCTGAAGACGATCACGTTGTCGACCACGATGGGGCCGGCGGTCAAAGTCGATCCCGCGAAAGTGCAGACGGCCAAGGCAACAGTCTAGACCGATCGGACGGCGGATGGTATACTGCCATCCGTTGTCACAACTGCATAGCACGGCCGCAGACAGCAGGTCCCCGGAGGGGAGAATGACCGCGAGGTCGCCTGCCGAGGCGATCGACGTCAGGGCCCTCGTCTGCGGTGGGCCCGTTTTGTTTGAAGGAGACGACGCATGGCGAGATCGGAGAAGGTCCAGCAAACCGAAGCGATCCGCGAGCGGCTGCAGCGATCCGGCGCCATCATCTTCACGGATTTTCGCGGCCTCAACGTGGGTGAGATCGCCACCCTGCGGGAGAAGCTGCGGGCGGCGGGCATCGAGTACACGGTCGTGAAGAACACACTGCTCGGGCGCGCCGCGGCGAGCCTGGGGATCGAGGGGCTCGATCCCTACCTCGAAGGACCGACGGCGGCGGCGTTCTCGCCCGAGGACCCCGTGGCACCGGCCAGGATCCTCCAGGATTACATCCGCGCGGCCCGCAAACTCGAACTGAAGGGCGGCCTCGTCGAGGGACGCATCCTCTCGGCCGACCAGATCAAGCAGCTGGCGGATCTGCCGACGAAGCCGGAGCTGCTCGCCAAGGTGCTGGGCTCGATCGTCTCCCCGCTGTACGGGTTGCTGGCGGTGGCGACGGGCCTGCAGCGGAATCTCGTCTATGCGCTCGACCAGGTCCGTCAGAAGATGGAAGCAGCCTAGAATCCGAACGAAGAGGGGGAACACGAAGTGGCAGAAGCCAAGGCGAAAGCCGCAGGAACGAAGATGAGCAAGGAAGAGCTGGTGGAGGCGATCGGCAACCTGTCGGTGCTTGATCTGGCCGAGCTGGTCAAGATGCTGGAGGAGAAGTTCGGCGTCAGCGCGGCGGCGCCCGTCGCGATAGCCGCTCCCACGGCCGCCGGCGGCGCGGCGGCGGCGGCCGTCGAGGAGCAGACCGAGTTCGACGCCATCCTCAAAAACATCGGCGAGAAGAAGATCCAGGTGATCAAGGTCGTCCGGGAGCTGACCGGGCTGGGCCTCAAGGAGGCCAAGGAACTCGTTGACGGCGCCCCCAAGCCCGTCAAGGAGAAGGTCAGCAAGCAAGAGGCCGAGCAGATCAAGACCAAGCTCGAAGCCGAAGGCGCCACTGTCGAAATCAAGTAGCCCCCGCGGTTGACGCCAGGGCCCGTCCGGACCTATTGACGGGGCCCTGGCGTCTGAGTATCATGGAGTTTACGGTTAAATTTCCGGAGGCAAGGCTGGGCGCACCCTTGCTTCCGCTTTCCCAGACCAGATTATCTACTTGATCTTTTCCCAGGCCAATTGGACGGTGACCCATTCGGGGCATAATCGTGCTCCGCGGGTCGTTGTTGCTTTGTGCGCCGTTGTACATCCCGCAGTGGAGGTGAGCATCACCCCGTGAAGACCAAGTCGCGACGCAAGCTTGGTGCGCTGTCGTCTTCGGCAAACGGCCGTCTCGCCGCCGGGCATCCCGTTCAGCGGGGCCGGAGGGAGCGGATCAGTTTCGCCAAGATTCCCGAGATCATCGACGTGCCGGACCTCATCGAGATCCAGCGCCGGTCCTACGAGTGGTTCCTCCGCGAGGGCATCCGTGAGGTCTTCGAGGAGATCTCGCCGATCCAGGACTTTACCGGCAACCTCGAGCTGCACTTTGCGGTCGAGACCACCCGCCGGCGCCCCGACCCGGGGAGCGTCTTCGACGATCAGCCCGTCCTCGACTTCGGCGGCTACCGGCTGGAGCGGCTCAAGTACAGCGAGGAAGAGTGCCGGGACCGCGACTACAATTACAGCGCCGCCCTCAAGGTGAAGGTCCGCCTCCTGATCAAGGAGACGGGCGAAATTAAGGAGCAGGAGGTCTTCATGGGCGACCTGCCCCTGATGACCCGGCGCGGAACCTTCATTATTAATGGGGCCGAGCGGGTGGTCGTCAGCCAGCTCGTCCGCTCCCCCGGCGTGTACTACAGCTACACGGCCGACACCTCCGGCCGCCCGATGCCCGGGGTGACCGTCATCCCGCACCGCGGGGCCTGGCTGGAGATGGAGCTGGACAACAACGGGGTCATCTCCACCCGCATCGACCGCACCCGGAAGACGCCAGTTACGGTGCTGCTGCGGGCGCTGGGCTATGACAGCGACGATAAGATCCGGAAGCTGTTCGACGACGACAAGGCGATCCAGGCGACGCTGGCCAAGGACCCCGTGAAAGAGCGCAGTGGGTCGAAGGCCGTCGACGAGGCGCTGATTGAAATCTACCGCCGCCTCCGCCCGGGCGATCCGCCGACGGTGGAGTCCGCCCGGCAGCTGCTTCAGACGCTGTTCTTCGATCCGCGCCGGTACGACCTGGGCAAGGTCGGGCGGCACAAGGTCAACCGCAAGCTGGGTATCGACGCGCCGCTGGAGTTCCGCACCCTGGTCCAGACCACCGGCGGTGAGGTCACGGACGTCAAGCTGTCCAAGGACAAGAAGGAGTTCGCCCTCACGCTGAAGGACGGCCGCGAGTTCACCGGCGTGCTCAGCCGCGCGCTGGTCAAGGTCGACGGCGAGGTCATCGATCCCAAGAGGCTCGCCGACGGCACCCGCGTCGCGCTGGGCATCGTTCCGCCGACCAAGGAAGTCCTCTACGCGGTCGCGGGGGAGGGTGTGAAGGTCGCGGCCGCGGTGCGCGACGATATCGTCGAGATCATCCGCTACCTGGTGCGTCTCCACAACGGCGAGGCCGAGGCACACGTCGACGACATCGACCACCTGGGCAACCGCCGGGTGCGGTCGGTGGGCGAGCTGCTGCAGAACCAGTTCCGCATCGGCATGCTGCGCATGGAGCGGGTCATCCGCGAGCGGATGACCATCCAGGAAACCGGGCAGATCACGCCGCAGGTGCTGATCAACATCCGG
This sequence comes from bacterium, assembly GCA_036004445.1. Taxonomy (GTDB): domain Bacteria; phylum Sysuimicrobiota; class Sysuimicrobiia; order Sysuimicrobiales; family Kaftiobacteriaceae; genus DASXUC01. The sequence continues at coordinate 14,073 of DASYRL010000008.1, read as the reverse complement.
CCCGTGGTCGCCGCCATCAAGGAGTTCTTCGGCAGCAGCCAGCTCAGCCAGTTTATGGACCAGACCAACCCGCTGGCGGAGCTGACGCACAAACGGCGCCTCTCGGCCCTGGGCCCGGGCGGGTTGTCCCGCGAGCGGGCCGGGTTCGAGGTCCGCGACGTGCACACGTCCCACTACGGGCGGATGTGCCCGATCGAGACCCCGGAAGGGCCGAACATCGGGCTGATCAGCTCGCTGGCCACCTACGCGCGCGTGAACGACCTTGGGTTCATCGAGACCCCGTACCGCGAGGTCAACGATGGGACCGTCAGCCGCAAGATCCGCTTCACGACTGCCGACGAGGAAGACCGGCACGTGATCGCTCAGGCCAACGCACGGATCGACGACCGCGGCAAGCTCACCGAGAACCGCGTGTCGGCGCGCCACGGCCACGACATCGTGCTCGAGACGCCCGGCGAAATCGACCGGATGGACGTCTCGCCCAAGCAGACCGTGTCGGTGGCGACCGCGCTCATTCCCTTCCTCGAGCACGACGACGCGAACCGCGCGCTGATGGGGTCCAACATGCAGCGCCAGGCGGTTCCCCTGCTGGCGACGGAAGCGCCGCTGGTGGGCACGGGCATGGAGCATCGGGCCGCGGTCGATTCCCAGGCGGTCGTGGTCGCCTTGCGGGACGGCGTCGTGGAGTCGGTGTCCGGCGACGAGGTCGTCATCAAGACCGAGCGCGGCCGCGACGCCTACAAACTCATCAAATTCCAGCGCAGCAACCAGGGCACGTGCATCAACCAGCAGCCCGTCGTCCGCACGGGCGATGCGGTGTCCGCCGGCGACGTGATCGCCGACGGGCCCGCCACGAACCAGGGGGAGCTGGGCCTGGGTCGCAACGTGCTGGTGGCGTTCATGCCGTGGGAGGGCTACAACTACGAGGACGCGATCGTGCTCTCCGAGCGGATGGTGAAGGAAGATCTATTCACGTCGATCCACATCGAGGAGTACGAGGTCGAAGCGCGCGACACCAAGCTCGGGCCGGAAGAGATTACCCGTGACATTCCCAACGTCGGCGAGGAAGCCCTCCGCGACCTCGACGACCGCGGGATCGTGCGCATCGGCGCCGACGTCCGTTCGGGCGACATCCTCGTCGGTAAGGTCACGCCCAAGGGGGAGACCGAGCTGACGGCGGAAGAGCGGTTGCTGCGCGCGATCTTCGGCGAGAAGGCCCGCGAGGTGCGGGACACGTCGCTGAAAGTGCCGCACGGCGAGAAGGGCAAGGTCGTCGACGTGAAGGTGTTCAGCCGCGAGCAGGGCGACGAGCTGCCGCCGGGCGTGAACACGCTCGTGCGCGTGTACGTGGCCCAGAAGCGGAAGATCACCGTCGGCGACAAGATGGCCGGCCGTCACGGCAACAAGGGCGTCATCTCGGTGATCCTGCCCGAGGAAGACATGCCGATGCTGCCCGACGGCACGCCGGTGGACATCGTGCTGAACCCGCTGGGGGTGCCGTCCCGCATGAACGTCGGCCAGGTGCTGGAGACGCACCTGGGCTGGGCGGCGGCGGCGCTGAACATTTGGGCGGAATGCCCGGTCTTCGACGGACCGAAGGAAGACGAGATCAAGCGGCTGCTCGAGGCGGCGGGCCTGCCGTCCAACGGCAAGGTCGCCCTCCGCGACGGCCGCAGCGGCGAGCCGTTCGACCAGACGGTCACCGTCGGCTGGATCTACATGATGAAGCTGCTGCACCTCGTCGAGGACAAGATCCACGCGCGCTCGACCGGTCCGTACAGCCTGATCACCCAGCAGCCGCTGGGCGGGAAGGCGCAGTTCGGCGGCCAGCGGTTCGGCGAGATGGAGGTCTGGGCGCTGGAGGCGTACGGTGCCGCCAGCACCCTGCAGGAGCTGCTGACGGTGAAGTCCGACGACGTCGTGGGGCGCGTGAAGACCTACGAGGCGATCGTCAAGGGCGAGAACATCCAGGAACCCGGCGTGCCGGAGTCGTTCAAGGTGCTGGTGAAGGAGCTCCAGTCGCTGTGCCTGGATGTGAAGGTCCTGTCCGAAGATAAGAAGGAAATCGAGCTGAAGGAGATCGAGGAGGACATCGCCGAGACGGCCCGCGCGCTCGGCATCAACCTCGAAGGCGAGGAAGCCCTCGTGGAGGATTACTGATGCAGGACGTCAACAACTTCGATGCGGTCAAGATTGGTCTGGCGTCGCCGGAGCAGATCCGTCTGTGGTCGCACGGTGAGGTCAAGAAACCGGAGACGATCAACTACCGGACCCTGAAACCGGAGCGGGACGGGCTGTTCTGCGAGCGGATCTTCGGCCCGCAGAAAGACTGGGAGTGCCACTGCGGCAAGTACAAGCGCATCCGGTTCAAGGGCATCATCTGCGACCGCTGCGGCGTCGAAGTCACGCGCGCGAAGGTGCGGCGCGAGCGCATGGGCCACATCGAGCTGGCCGCGCCCGTCTGCCACATCTGGTACCTCAAGGGCGTGCCCAGCCGTGTGGGGCTGCTGCTGGACATGTCCCCCCGCGCCCTGGAGCGCGTCGTGTACTTCGCGTCGTACGTGGTGATCGATCCGGGGACCACGCCGCTGAACAAGAAGCAGCTGCTGACCGAGAACGAGTACCGGGAGATGCGCGAGAAGTACGGCGCGAGCTTCCGCGCGAGCATGGGCGCCGAGGCCGCCAAGGAGCTGCTGCTGGAGGTCGACCTGGAGAAATTCTCCCGCCAGCTGCGCGCGGACCTGAAGGATGCCTCGGGCCAGAAGCGGATGAAGATCCTCAAGCGGCTCGAAGTCGTCGAGGCGTTCCGCAAGAGCGGCAACCGGCCCGATTGGATGATCCTCGACGTCGTGCCGGTCATCCCGCCGGACCTGCGCCCGATGGTGCAGCTCGACGGCGGCCGCTTCGCGACGTCGGACCTCAACGACCTGTACCGCCGGGTCATCAACCGCAATAACCGCCTCAAGCGCCTGCTCGACCTCGGCGCGCCCGAGATCATCGTGCGCAACGAGAAGCGCATGCTGCAGGAGGCCGTGGACGCGCTGATCGACAACGGACGCCGCGGGCGCCCGGTGACCGGACCGAACAACCGGCCGCTGAAGTCGCTGTCGGACATGCTCAAGGGCAAGCAGGGCCGCTTCCGCCAGAACCTGCTGGGCAAACGCGTGGACTACTCGGGCCGCTCGGTCATCGTGGTCGGCCCGAAGCTGAAGTTGCACCAGTGCGGCCTGCCCAAAGAGATGGCCCTGGAGCTGTTTAAGCCGTTCGTGATGAAGAAGCTCGTCGACAAGAACCTGGCGCAAAATATCAAAAGTGCCAAGCGCATGGTCGAGCGGGCGCGGCCGGAGGTGTGGACGGTCCTGGAGGAAGTCGTCCGCGAGCACCCCGTGCTGCTGAACCGCGCGCCGACCCTGCACCGGCTGGGCATCCAGGCGTTTGAGCCTGTGCTGATCGAGGGCAAGGCGATCCAGGTGCACCCCCTGGTCTGCACGGCGTACAACGCGGACTTCGACGGCGACCAGATGGCGGCCCACGTGCCGCTGTCCGCGGCGGCGCAGGCGGAAGCGCGGCTGCTGATGCTGTCCGCGTACAACATCCTCTCGCCGGCCTACGGCAAGGCGATCACCAGCCCCACCCGCGACATCGTGCTCGGGTCGTACTACCTGACCCAGGAGCAGACCGGGGCGCGCGGCGAGGGCAAAATCTTCAGCACGCCGACCGAGGCCGTGCTCGCGTTTGAGACCGGCGCCGTCGACATGCACGCCAAGGTGAAGGTGCGGCTGACCCGCGACAGCGAGCCCATCGAAACCACGGTTGGCCGCGTCATCTTCAACGAGGCCATCCCTGAGGAACTGCGTTTCATCAATGACGTCTGCGACCGCAAGGTGCTGTCGCAGATCGTTTCGGAGTCGTACAACAAGCTGGGGTCCAGCAAGACCGTGCTGCTGCTGGACGCCCTGAAGGACCTCGGGTTCCGGTTCGCCACGCGCAGCGGCGCCGGCATCGCGATCGAAGACATCTCGATCCCGGCCGAGAAGCAGAAGATCCTCATCGCGGCCGAGAAACAGATCGACGCGATCGAGAACCAGTACCGCCGCGGCCTGATCACCAGCGGCGAGAAGTATCAGCGCACGATCGACGTGTGGACGAAGGTGACCGAAGAAATCACCGAGGCGATGCTGCAGAACTTCGATCCCTTCAACCCGCTGTACATGATGGTGCTGTCGGGCTCGCGGGGCAACATCCAGCAGATCCGGCAGCTGGCCGGGATGCGCGGGCTGATGACCGACCCGTCGGGCCGGATCATCGAGCAGCCGATCAAGGCCAACTTCCGCGAAGGGCTGACCGTGCTGGAGTACTTCAGTTCCACCCACGGCCAGCGCAAGGGCCTGGCGGACACGGCCATCCGGACGTCGGAGTCCGGGTACCTGACGCGGCGGCTGGTGGACGTCGCGCAGGACGTGATCATCCGCGAGGAGGACTGCAAGACCACCGAGGGCGTGACGATGGTCGCGGTCCGCGAGGGCAACGACGTCGTCGTCCCGCTGAAGGAACGGATCGTCGGGCGAAGCGCGGCGGAGGACATCACCGCGCCGCGCGGCCGCAAGGCGCTGGTGGGAGAGGGCGAGGAGATCACCGAGGACGCCGCCGACGTCATCGAGGCCGCCGGGGTGGAGGAGGTCATCGTCCGCTCCGTGCTCACCTGCAAGAGCCGGTACGGGGTGTGCGGGAAGTGCTACGGCCGCAACCTGGCCACCGGCAAGAAGGTCGAGATCGGCGAGGCGGTCGGCATCATCGCCGCCCAGTCGATCGGCGAGCCCGGCACGCAGCTCACGATGCGTACGTTCCACACCGGCGGGGTGGCCGGCTTCGACATCACGCAGGGGCTGCCCCGCGTCGAAGAGCTGTTCGAAGCCCGCAAGCCCAAGGGGCAGGCCCTGATCGCTGACGTCGCCGGTAAGGTCAGAATCGGCGAGGCCAAGGGCGTGCGTAAGGTCATCGTCGTGGGCAAGGACGGTGTGGAGTATTCCCAGAGCGTGCCGTTCGGCATCCGGCTGCGGGTCGCCGACGGCGCCAAGGTGGAAGCGGGCGACCAGCTGACCGAGGGCGCCGCGCCGCCACACGACATCCTGCGGATCAAGGGGCTGCAGGCCCTGCAGAACTACATGGTGCAGGAGATCCAGTCCGTCTACCGGTCGCAGGGCGTCGACATCAACGACAAGCACATCGAGATCATCGTGCGCCAGATGCTGAAGCGCGTGAAGGTTGAGGACGCGGGCGACACGGAGATGCTGCCCGGCGAGCTGGTGGACAAGTTCGCGTTTGAAGAAGAGAACGCGCGGACGATCGCCGAGGGCCTGGAGCCCGCGAAGGCCCGCCCCGTCCTACTGGGCATCACCAAGGCCTCGCTGGCGACCGAGTCGTTCCTGTCCGCCGCATCCTTCCAGGAGACGGCGCGCGTGTTGACCGACGCCGCGACCAAGGGGAAGATCGACCCGCTGATCGGCCTGAAGGAGAACGTGATCATCGGGAAGCTGATCCCCGCCGGCACCGGGATGCAGCGCTACCGCGCCATCAAGATCGGCGTAGAGGTCTGAGCGAGGTAGCCAGGGAGCCGGATAGCTAAGGTTGCTCCCTCTCCCTTGGGGAGAGGGTGAGGGGCAAGTTCGGGGGATCGCGGCGACGCGGTCCCCTTCCTCTATGCCTTCAGGGGCGGCGGCGCTCGGGGGCGGCCACTCGCTTCGAGTCGGGCGGCCCGGACTGACCGCAGGCCTCACGTTCCCTGCCCGCCACGCCGCTTCCGTATCAAGTCCGTCGAGCCCAATGTCTGTCAATGCGACTCAACACGCGATCCGGAGGATAATCCGAGCACCGACAGAAGGTACGACGTGAGCCTGAGTATCCTGGAGTTTCCAACGCGGAGGTAGGAAATGAGGCCAACCTCCCTGCTGCTGCTGCTCGTGGTAACGTTCACCCTCCTGATCCTGCCTTATGGTGAGTGGCCGCGCACGGCCGCACAAGAGACTGCTGTCACGCTATGGACGGGGCAGGCTACCTGGATCCACGAGCACCACGCGGTCGTCGATGAAATCAAAGTAGATTGGCTGCGCACGGTAAAGCTTGACTTTGCCGTCGATAGCCGCCGACAGGTTGATCCCAAGACGCTGAAGATGTTTCACGGCCTCAACGGCGCATGGATCTTTCCAAGAGGTGGTGGCAGTATCACGGTACGCCACGAGGGCTCTCCCGGCTCCGACATGAGAGAAGTTCTCAAACCGCGGCTCGAACATGTCGGCGTCTACATGTCTGTCAAGACATGCGCGCCGGAGTTGAGCGCACTGGGGGCAGGCCTTCCGGACAACACGGTTCTCCTGAATTCGGTGGCGACCCCGACGGTCGTGTGGAACCTCCCTGGGTATGGAGAGTCCCGCCAGAATCTAGGCCTCCTCATGAGGATCCAATTTCCATACAAATACGATCAGACAGAGTTCAACCCGCCTGAAGCAGACGTCCCCCAGATGGCGGCGGTCGGTGGTATTCCGATGCCCACCGGGGCGGCGGCGGCGCTGAACCCTCCGGCGAATCCTGCCAAGATGAAGGTGACCCTCAAGCGCAAGCCGCTCGACCTCAAATACGAGCCTTTGAAATCCGATGTGCTGGGAGAGACCGCATACAGGCAGGGTCGGACGCACGTCACCGACAACTATGCGACCGTCACACCGGGCGGCGGAAGTCTCGTCCATGGGAACAGCCGCATCCAGGTGCTGGTCGATGGCAATGATGCCGGCGCGAGTTTCGCCGTTTCCCGATTTTGGAACAACTGGATCCAGCCCATTGACGGAAGCGGACGACGGACCGGGAGTCCCAGCGGAACAGGGTGGAAGCTGGATACCTCGACGAATAGCAGCTACTGGGTCGATATTCCGGGAGCAACCCTGGCCGGCGGCCCGCGCAGATGGCCGCAGGAACGGCATATGCAGGAATACCTCGTCGGCGTCAAGGGAGTTCCCGAATTTGGGGCGCTGTACTTTATCGTGGTCGTCGATACCAAGCCCAACTGGTACCGCGTGCGGATGTATCCGGCCAAGAAGATTACGATCGACGAGTGGTGCGCCATCAAGACTCGAAAGACCCCGTATCAGACGGAGAACAGCAGCGGAACGGCCGCGGTCGACTCCGGCTGGCAGATGGCCCGCTAGCCCATCTCATTTCCAGTCAGTCCGAGCCGCCCGACTCGTAGCGAGAGGCCGCCCCCTCGTACCGTACAGCACCCAATCCCTCAGGAATGTTGTTCGGTAGCCTGACGTTTGCAGACATGTTATGGTAGTAGGAATTTCCCTTGAGGTAATCGATGGCAGAACAGATCCCGGATCAGTACGAATCCACGGCAGAAGCGCTCTCTGCCGGTGCTCCGCTCGCGCCGTCAGTCCGGGTTGATGGTTTCTGGAAGTCCCTCCGCGATGCCGTCCGCGGCTCGTCTCTCGACTACACGACCGCGCCGATCGGGCGGGCGATCTTCATGCTGGCCGTCCCCATGGTTCTGGAAATGATCATGGAGTCGATCTTCGCGGTCGCGGACGTGTTCTGGGTGGCGCGCCTGGGGGCGGACGCGGTCGCCACCGTCGGGCTGACCGAGTCGATGCTCACGCTGATCTACACACTGGCGATGGGTCTGTCGATCGGGGCGATGGCGCTGGTGGCGCGGCGCGTCGGCGAGCGCAACCTGGAAGGGGCGGGGCTCGCGGCGGTGCAGGCAATCGCCATGGCCGTGGTCATCTCGATCGTCATCGGTGTCCTCGGCGTGCGCTACGCGGCCGACCTGCTCACGCTGATGGGCGCCTCGCCGGCTGTCGTCGCTCGCGGCGCCACGTTCACCCGCGTCATGCTCGGCGGCAACGTCATCATCGTGCTGCTGTTCGTGATCAACGCGATCTTCCGGGGGGCCGGCGATGCGGCGATCGCGATGCGCGTGCTGTGGTTCGGCAACGCGATCAACATCGTGCTTGGCCCGATGTTCATCTTTGGCATCGGGCCGTTCCCGGAGTTGGGGGTGACCGGCGCGGCCGTGGCGACCACCATCGGCCGTGGATTGGCCGTTGGTGTTCAGCTGCTCACGCTGACCCGGGGACGCGGCCGGATCAGGCTGCCGCTGCGGGCGGTTAAACTGCACCTGCAGACGATGGTGACCCTGCTGCGGCTGTCGGGCCCGGCGGCGTTTCAGGTCATGGTCGGGATGGCGAGCTACGTGGGTCTGGTGCGGATCATCGCCTCGTTCGGCAGCGCGGCGCTGGCCGGCTACACGATTGCGTTCCGGCTGGTCATCTTTGCGCTGCTGCCGTCGTGGGGCATCAGCAACGCGGCGGCGACCATGGTTGGCCAGAACCTGGGAGCCCGCCGGCCTGACCGGGCCGAGCGGGCGGTGTGGCAGTCCGCCTTCTACAATCTGCTCTTCCTGGGGGCGCTGGGCGTGGTCTTCATGCTGTTCGCGCCGCGGATCATCGGACTGTTCAGCACCGATCCGGCCGTGCACCGCTACGGCGTCTGGGGCCTGCGTATCGTCAGCGCCGGATTTCTCTTCTATGCCTACGGCATGGTGCTCACCCAGTCGTTCAACGGCGCCGGCGACACGTGGACGCCGACCGTGATCAACCTGTTCGTCTTCTGGCTGTTCGAGCTGCCGCTGGCGTACGTGCTCGCGACGCGTACCGGCCTCGGCCCGCTGGGAGTGTTTGCCGCGATGGCGATTTCCTACTCGTCGCTGGCGGTGGTCAGCGCCATCATCTTCAGACGAGGGAAGTGGAAGCTGAAGACCGTATAGGCAGCTACGTCAAACTGGTATGGGCCGACCACAGAGCGAGCTGGTCGAGAGGTTCGCCGCCGCCTGCCGGGCGGATGACCGTGTCGTCGCCGCCTTCCTCGGGGGATCGCTGGCTTCGGGCACGGCTGACGAGCATTCCGACCTCGATCTCTACCTGATCACGCGCGAGGACGCCTATAAGCCGTTCTTTGATGGGCGGCAGGAGTTCATGCGACGGCTGGGCACGCCGGTGTTCAGCGAGGACTTCTCGGAGTTCGGCTTCGACATGGTGCTCTTCATCTATGAGGACGGCACGTACGGCGAGCTGGCGCTGGCTCCGGAGTCCAACTTCCTGCACATCCACGGCGGACCGTACAAGACCCTCGTCGACAAGAAGGGCCTGCTGGAGTCGCTGACCTTTCCGTACTTCGCGCCAGGCCACGAGGACCGCCGGCACGAGGTTCGCCGGGCGCTGGTCTGGTTCTGGCGGGAACTCCTGTATGCCGCGAAATCGCTGGCGCGGGGCCGCCTGTGGAGTACCGGTTACTACGTTGAACGCTTGCGCCGGCACGTCAAGACGCTGCTCGATCACCACTACAATCGGACCGCTCCGCCCGGCGCGGCGAAGCCGCTGGAGACCACGATCCCCGGGGAAGACCGGGCGGCGTTGGACGCGACCTATGGCCGGCTCGAACCGGCGGATCTCGCCCGAGCCCTCAACGCGCTGGTGATCGCCTACCGCCGTGTCGCGCCCGCCGCGGCGGGGAGCTTCGACCTCCAGTACCCGGACGCGCTCGACCGCGTGGTGACGTCGATCGCGTTCGGCAACTCCGCTGGAAAGAAAGGATAACTGCGATGGCTGTGAGGGAACTGCAAATCGTTCCGCTGGATGGGTTCGATCCGGACATCGGCCGCTGGCTATGGGCGCTGCAGGACGTGCGGCGCCGTTACACGATGCGTCTCATCAAGGACCTTGACCCGCGGCTGGTGGACTGGGAGGGGCCGGACGGCCAGGAGAACGCCATCGGGTCGCTCCTCTATCACATCGCCCATGTCGAGATGGGCTGGCTCTTCGGGGACGTGCAGGGGATGACCGAGCTGCCGGCGGCGATCCAACCGGACTTTCCGTTTGACAGCAGAGAGCCGAATAGCAAACGCCTGACTCGCGTGCTGGGCGTGCCGCTCGCCGAGCACGTCGCCCGGCTCGACCGCAGCCGCGAAGCGTTCCTCAAGGAGATGCGGGACATCCCACCGGTTGACTGGCGCCGGCTGCGCCGGCCACCCGACTTCGCAGAGGTCAACTACGAAGTCACCCCGGAGTGGGCGGTGTTCCACCTCGTCGAGCATGAAGCAGGACATGCGTTCCAGATCAGCTCGTTGAAGGCCCGCGGCACGCGCATGCTTGGCACCGTCGCGACACTGTAGGCTGCACCCGACCCCTTGCACGCCCCGTGCGCAAATGTTACGATGTTCTGCGTGCCCTTCGATGCCCAATGAGGCTGACACCGCGCTGGAACGGCTGCGTGCGGCCGAGTTCAAGGCGGTCGGCGCGAACCAGACGGCGCGGGCGGTCGGCAGAGGTCAGGCGCAGGTTGTATTCGTCGCGAAAGACGCTGACCGGCGGGTGATCGAGGACGTTCTGACCGCCGCCCGGGAGCGGGGCCTCGAGGTGATCGAGGTCGATTCTCGCCGGAGCCTCGGCCGGGCGTGCGGGATCGCGGTCGGCACCGCCGCCGCGGCCATACTTTCGTCCCAGTAGTTCCGACTCGGGGCGGCAGCACGTCGGTCCGCCCTCTGATGCGCCGCAGGGCACCGAGCCTCCGGTGCCGCGTATGGCGCAGCGCAATTACATTACGTGATCCAGTAGCGATAACCCCGGCCCTGCGGCCGTGGAATCGCGCCACTCCCGAGGCCCGGCGAGGCCGGGTCCTGGGTTGTTCTGTGTCGGATGCGGTTGAAACACGAGGGGGTAGAGAATGCCGACGATCAGTCAGTTGGTCCGGCACGGCCGGCGTCCAGTGCGGGGAAAGAGCAAATCCCGCCACCTGGAACAGAACCCGCAGCGGCGGGGGGTCTGCATTCAGGTGCGGACGATGACCCCGAAGAAGCCGAACTCGGCGCTGCGGAAAATCGCCCGCGTCCGGCTGACCAACGGGTATGAGGTGACGGCGTACATTCCGGGGATCGGCCACAACCTGCAGGAGCACTCGGTCGTGCTGATCCGTGGCGGCCGCGTCCGCGACCTGCCGGGCATCCGCTACCACATTATCCGTGGGGCGATCGATTCCGCGGGCGTGGCGGACCGTCGGCGCGGCCGGTCCAAGTACGGCGCGAAGAAACCCAAATAACGTCTACCCGGTCTACCCAGTCTGCCCAGTCTACCCTGTCCAATGCAGGCGGCTGGGAAGACTGGGAAGACCGGGAAGACTGGGGAGACCGGAGATGCCCAGAAAAGGTTCCGTTGCCAAGCGAGAGATCGGGTCCGACCCGGTCTACAACAACCTGATGGTGCAGCGCCTCATCAACAAGGTGATGGTGCGCGGCAAGAAATCGGTGGCCGAGCACATTGTGTACGGCGCGCTGGACCAGGTGCAGGAGAAGGCCGGCCAGGATCCCGTCAAGGTGCTGGACCGCGCGCTGCACAACATCATGCCCGTCCTTGAAGTGCGGCCCCGCCGCGTCGGCGGCGCGACCTACCAGGTCCCGATCGAGGTGCGGCAGGAACGCAAGATGTCACTGGGCCTGCGCTGGCTGGTCGACTTCTCCCGGCAGCGCAAGGACAAGCGCACCATGGCGGACAAGCTCGCGGCCGAGCTGCTGGACGCCTCGGGTGGGCAGGGCGGCGCGGTGAAGAAGCGCGAGGACACGCACCGCATGGCCGAAGCGAACAAGGCGTTCGCACACTACAGATGGTGACCAGTACGGGAACGGGGAACGGGGAACGGGGAACGGTCAGGGCAGGCGTGCCAGGCGTTCGCCGTTCGCCGTTGGCGGCTCGCGCAGTTAGGAGTGGGGTTCAGTGGGAGTAATGATGGCCACAGCCGTAGCGCTGGACAAGATTCGGAACATCGGCATCGTCGCACACATCGACGCCGGGAAGACCACGACCACGGAACGCATCCTGTTCTACACGGGACGGGTCCACCGGATCGGCGAGGTCGACGAGGGCTCGGCCACCATGGACTGGATGGTCCAGGAGCGCGAGCGCGGGATCACCATTACCTCGGCGGCCACCACCTGCTCCTGGCGCGACAGCCGCATCAACATCATCGACACGCCCGGCCACGTCGACTTCACGGTCGAGGTCGAGCGGTCGCTGCGCGTGCTCGACGGCGCGGTGGTCGTCCTCAGCGCCGTCGAGGGCGTCCAGCCCCAGTCGGAGACCGTCTGGCGGCAGGCCGACCGGTATCAGGTTCCCCGCATTCTCTACATTAATAAGATGGATCGCACCGGCGCGGACTTCCTCCGCACCGTGGAGATGGTCCGCGACCGCCTGGGCGCCAACGCGGTGCCGGTGCAACTGCCGGTCGGCGCCGAGGACAACTTCCAGGGCGTCATCGATCTGATCCGCATGAAGTCCATTCTCTATCTCGACGACTTGGGGACCCGCTCGGACATTACCGCGATTCCCGACGACATGGTCGAAATCGCCGAGCAGTGGCGGGAGCGGATCGTGGAAGCCGCCGCCGAGATGGACGACGAGCTCACCCACAAGTATCTGGAAGGGCACGCGCTCACCGAGGACGAGATCCGCCGGGGGCTGCGGCTGGGGACCTTAACCTACAAGATCGTCCCCGTGCTCGCCGGCAGCTCGTTCCGCAACAAGGGCGTGCAGCCGCTGCTGGACGCCGTCGTGGACTACCTGCCGTCCCCGATCGACGTACACGGTGTGGCGGGCATCAACCCGGATACGGACGAACCCGAGCAGCGCCGGCCCGATCCTTCCGAGCCCTTCAGCGCCCTCGCCTTCAAGATCGTGACCGATCCATACGTGGGCAAGCTGACGTACTTCCGAGTCTATTCCGGAACGCTCAAGGCTGGATCGTACGTGTACAACGCGAACAAGCGCAAGAAAGAACGGATCAGCCGGATCCTCCAGATGCACGCGAACCACCGCGAGGACATCCCGGAGGTCCTCGCCGGCAACGTCGTCGCTGCGGTGGGGTTGAAAGACACGACGACAGGCGATACGCTCTGCGACGAGCGGCACCCCATCCGGCTGGAGTCGATGCAGTTCCCCGAGCCGGTCATCTCCGTGGCGGTCGAGCCCAAGACGAAAGCCGACGAGGACAAGCTGGGCGTCGCGCTGGCCAAACTGGCCGAAGAGGATCCCACGTTCAAGGTCCGGTTCGATCAGGAAACTGGGCAGACGCTGATCGCGGGGATGGGCGAACTGCACCTGGAGATCATCGTCGACCGCATGCTGCGCGAGTTCAACGTGCAGGCGAACGTCGGCCGGCCGCAGGTCGCCTACAAAGAGACGATCCGCCAGGCGGCCCGAGCCGAGCAGAAGTACGTGCGCCAGACCGGCGGCCGCGGGCAGTACGGCCACGTGGAGCTGGTCCTCGAGGCCTTGGAGCGCGGCAGCGGTGTCGAATTTGAGGACGAGATCACCCGCGGCGTCATTCCCCAGGAGTTCATCCCGGCGGTGGAAGCCGGCGTGCGCGAGGCGGCGGAGAGCGGCGTACTGGCCGGCTATCCGGTCGTGGACTTCCGCGCCAGCCTGGTCGACGGCTCCTACCATGAGGTCGACAGCTCCGAGATCGCGTTCAAGATCGCGGGATCGATGGCCTTCAAGGAGGCCATGCAGCGGGCCAGGCCGGTCTTGCTGGAGCCGATGATGAAAGTCGAGGTCCTGACGCCCGAGCAGTACATGGGCGACGTCATCGGCGACCTCACCTCGCGCCGCGGCCGGATCGAGGGGATGGAGCAGCAGGGTGCGATCCGGGTCATCCGCGCACTGGTGCCGCTCGCCGAGATGTTCGGCTACGCCACGGCGCTGCGGTCGGCCACGCAGGGCCGTGCCACGCACACGATGGAGCCGTCGCATTACGAAGAAGTGCCGGCCAGCATCGCCGAGGAAATTCGGACCAAGGCCGGAGTTGGAGCAAAGGCCTAAATAGAGAGATTACCTTCGGTTAGGGGGACCAGGATGGCCAAGCAGAAATTCGAGCGCACGAAGCCCCACGTGAACGTGGGGACGATCGGGCACGTGGACCACGGGAAGACGACGCTGACGGCGGCGATCACCCAGACGCTGGCGGGGATCGGGGTGA
>DASYRL010000007.1:0-1900 GCA_036004445.1 bacterium | reverse complement strand
CGACATGCTTCCGCTGTGGTCGATGGACATGGCGGTCTCGCGTGATTCAATCGGGTGATGCGCGGTCATGGGCGGACCGTGTCGTCCTTCAGGACGTCGCAGGCTTCCCTCTGCTGCCGCCCTTGCCCAACGCGGCGCGGTTGTCCTGCCTGCCCCCTGGCTGCTCCCTCTTCTCCTTCGATCGTCGCTGGTCCATCTTTTTGCGGCCACTGTCGTGTTTCTGCTTCGCCACAGAGGACTCCTATCTCCGGAGGACAGAACCTTAGCACCCTAGCTCTTGTACCCTCTGGATTGCACGTTGGTGCACCAACACATCGGGGCCGTTCTCCTGGGGGATGAAACCGTAGCCATTCTCGGCTGAACCACTTAAGAGGTGGCCTGATTCGGAAGAGCGGTTCGGCCGGCGGGCCTGGGTCGCCAAGCAGTTCCGAGATCAGCCTTGGGCACCTCCTATCCGAGCCCCAAGGAAGACACGGCGGCCCCGGGGGCCTACGTCCGCTACGTTCGTGCCCAAGAACCGTTGACACTGGTCACAGGCTCGAACTGGCTTACGCACCCCTAGGAGCAACGGGCGGAGCCGGGGCCCGAATGCGGACTTTTGGCCGATGTCGAGATCCCCCGATATCCGTACGTTGAAAGCAGGAACCAGTTTCGAGGAGGGGCGCCGCATGGGATTGTCGGCCGACGCGCATTCGATCTTTCGGCATGCGGTTGATCCGCGTCGCGTTTTCTGCGCCGGCTGCGCGCACTCTGAATTCATTCACAGCGACGACGGCTCCCGCCGTTGCCTCTACAGCGAGTGCAAATGCAGCGCATGGAGAGGGACGGGCGAACACGACGACCCGATCACGACCATCCTGCCGGCCGAGGTCGATGATTGGCGGCGGGGTAGACATCGCCGAAAGTGATGGCGATGGTTCAAGCGTTCGTGCTGATCCAGATCGGGGTAGGAATGGCCTCCGGGGTAGGGCAGCCGTGAGCGCGATCTATGTGGTGCGCTCCGCCGATTTCGTGACCGGGCCCTACGACGTGGTCGCCCGCGTCGAAGCTGCGCATCGATGCGCCCGGGAAGCTCGTCGTCAAGAAAATCGAGGCGGTCGAGGGCATGACCTGGACCCTGACCTGCCCCGCGGTGCGGCTCTGCCCGCAGCCCGGTCGGGGCGAACCGCAGACCTAACACCAGATCCGAAGCGTCTATCTTACGGATCAGCTGGTTGCGGGGCGAATCGGAGTTTCCGCGCCCCACAGGGCACGAGCCTCAACGGGCGCAAACATTTTCGCGCGACGATCGCGCGCACACACCGTCAGTTGCAACCGTCCCCGGCTGACCCCGCCGTTCTTTCGGGGCGGCGGATTCGAACCCGCCACCTTACTGTCGGGTGCGTCTACATGTCCGAGCTGGAATCGAACCGTTCCTCGGTCCGTACCTGACCGGTTGGGGTCTCCTGGAGGCTCTCCTTCATCGTGCTCCGACTCCTGCTGCCGATGACGAGCAAGACCAGACCTCCCACGGCGGCCGCGATCCCGACCACAAGGAGGATGACCCCGGCCATGTGGATGTTGAACCCCGTCGTGTGCACTTTGACGGCGAACCTCATGAGCGCGCCGACGGTCCCCAGCACGATGCCGAGCACCAGAAGTCCCATGCCCGACGCTCTGTTCATCGTTCCTCCATCCCGTCATCTTCTTGCGGCTGCCTCGGCCGCCGCCCGGGTAGCTGTCTCGGAAGCGGAGAGCGCACTGTTGCATTGGCGACTGGCGTCGGCATCAAGGAGACTCGCGGCATGAGATCGCGCCGTCATCTTCCCTTCCGACCAACGCCCAGATCAGCCTTCGCCGGGTACCGGTTCCCGCCGGAAGTCATCACCCTGGCGGTCCGGTGGTACCTACGGTTCGGTCT
>DASYRL010000006.1:0-5425 GCA_036004445.1 bacterium | reverse complement strand
AACCCGCGCAGATCCGGCGTGATCAGGCGGCACGCCTGCGTCAGCGCGTCGAGCTGGGGGCGCCACATCCGCCGCGAAAAGGGAAACCCGTGCAGCAGCACCACCGGCGTCCCGGCGCCCTGGTCATCATAGGCGAGATCGGTACCCTGCACCCGCACCTTCATCCTCATCACCTCGGTTGGAAGATCAGTAGTTGATCGTCGCCGCGCCCGCGGCCTGGGCCTCTTTCAGCGTGGCGTAGCGCGGGCCGGAGAGGTTGATGAACAGGTCGGCGAAGTTGACGCCCCCCAGCAAGAGGCCGACCGGGGGCATGATGATGTCGGCCACCAGCGAGGTCACGATTCTCTCGGAGGCAAGTCCCATCACGAAGCCAACGGCTAGGTCGATGACGTTACCGCGCATGATGAAGTTCCTGAACTCCCGCAGCATGGAACGGTCCTCCTTCACACGCCCTGCAGCGCCCGCAGGTATCGGATCTGCCCGGCGTGATAGATGTCGTGCGTGGCCTGGCGAAGCAGGCGCTGCGTCAGGGGCTGCGTCGGCGCATCCTGCACCGTCGGCACCGCCGCGAGCAGGGCCGCCTCGTCGGCGGCCAGCGCAGTCTCCTTCAGCCGACGGGCGACCTTATGCAACCGCGCTACGTCGTGCTGCCAGGCCGTATCGTCGCCGGCGACTTCCTGCCAGTCCATCCGCTCCAGCGCGTCGGCGTCGGCCGGACGGCCGGCGAGCCCATCGAGCACGGCCTGCTTCCACAGCGTCACGTGGCGGACGATCTGCCAGATCGAATGGCGCGCGGGCGCCGGCTTCCAGGCCGCCTGCGCGGCGGTCAACCCCGCCACGGCTTCCCCCAGGGGCGGCTGCCAGGTCTCGCGCTCGAACGTGTACTCCAGGTGATCGATCACAAAGTCCTTGAGCGTCATCGTCATCTTTTCCCTCCCAGGCCCGATTCTCCGCAGGTTACTCGAAAACCCTATCCCTGGGGGCCCTAAGGTGTGGGCGTCCGGACCGGCCATGGACCACCGCGGCGCATGGACTCGGCTTTCTCGCGTCCCATCGGGAATGCGTCTCGCTCTAAAGCGGCGATCTCCGCCTCCACGTCGTAGGCGACACGGCGGACTTCGACGGACACGGGAGAGCCGAGGCTGACGATCGAATACGCGGGACGCGGATCCTGGTCATTCGACCCGCCCACGCCACCAACGCTGAACAGCAGCCCGCCGTCGACCTGGCGCTGGTAGGCCGTATGGATGTGCCCATACGCGAGCACGTCCGCGTGCGCCGCGCCCAGCATGCGGTGGACGACGTCCTCCGGCGCGTCGGGCAGGACCACGTCGGTGATACTCCACGGCGTTGCGTGGACCAGCGCGAAACGGACACCGGAGGGATCGCGGCGGCGAATCAGGTCGGGCAGCCCACGCAGGTACGCCACGTGCGCCGGCTGCAATCGCGCGGCCGCCCACTGACCCGACGCCGCAAATGGATCGTCCCGCGGCGGCGAACTCTTAAAGAACCGGAGGAGGAACTGATCGGCATTTCCCAGCACGGCCGGCCAGCGCCGGGCCTGTAGAAACTCGAGCACCTCCACCGGCTGGCGGCCGCCCTGCGCGAGATCCCCGCCCACGAGTACTTCATCGACCGATTGGCGGTCGAGATCCGCGACCACGGCCTGCAGCGCGGCAAAGTTTCCGTGCATGTCCGAGACGATCGCGATGCGCACGCTATCGCCGCCCGGTCACCTGCCGGCAGTAGGCGTACAGCGCGTCATAGACGACGAACTCGCGCGCCAGGATCGCGTGATCGTCGGTCAGGCCCAGGTGCCGGAAGCCCTCCGCGACCGCCGCAAGTCCCGCGGCCTCCGGCCGCCCGTACAGGTCGTCGGCCACGTCGGCGCCGTGGACGATCTGCGCCAGCAGGCCGATCGCAGGATCGTCGATGCGGTACTTCGCGACGATCGCTTCGAAGCTGCACTTGCCGTCGTGATGACCGAGTTCGACGCCGGGCGCGTCAAACGGGATCGCTCCTTGGTCCGCGGCCGCGGCGATCTGATCGGCGGGGACGAACACGAACTCCGCGTCGGCATCGACGAACTTCCTGATTAACCACGGACACGCCACGCGGTCGACCTTCACGTGGTCCCGCGTCACCCACCTCATGATCGTCTCTCCTTCCTAAGGACGAAAAATGAGCTGCAGCACGAGTCCCAGCAGGCCCAACGCCGCGGTCATGGCCAGTGCGTAGCGCGCGGTGATCCGCATGACTTGGCCTTCCTGCCCGGCGAGGCCGGTCGTGGCGGTGGCGAGAACTACCTTCGCCGGTGCGATCATGGATCCCAGTGCGCCCCCCGCCGTCTGCAGCGCCGCCATCAGCACCGGATCCATCGCCAGCAGTCGCGCCCCGTCACGCTGCAGGACGCCAAACAAGACGTTGGAGTTGGTGTTGCTGCCCGTGATCACCGTCCCCAGCAGTCCGATGAACGGCGACACGAGGGGAAACAGCGCGCCGATGGCGCCGGAGAGACTCCGTGCGAGGAGAAACGTCATCCCACTGTAGGACATCACCATCGCGACGCCCACCAGCGCGAGGATCGTGATCGTCGTCGGCACGCCCTGCGCCGCGGTGGCCGTCCACATCGCCCGCCAGTCCGGCAGCCGCCGGCCTATCGCGCGGAACAGCATCGCCGCCGCCGCCGTCGTGTAGAGCAGCAGCGCGCCGGGATGCCCGAAGATCGCCAGATCGAACGCGGCGGGCTCTGAGGTCCAGCCGAATCCGGTGGTGATGGCGGGAAACGTCATCTCCATGCGCACCTGCTCCAACAGCGCGTGCAGCGGCCGCACGAACGTGGCCAGCGCCACCACGCCGATCAGCGTGTAATACGGCAGGAAGGCGACCGGGAACGGCATCTCCGGGGTCAGCGACGGCGACGGACGTTCCGGCTCGCGCCGCCCGCCCGGCGGCGGCCATTCCGGCAGCAGCCCGAAGTACCCGGCGCGGCGCCGGGCCAGCCGCGCGAGCCCCATGCTGACGACCAGCCCGACCATCCCCGCGCCGAACGACGCGATGATCCAGTGCTGGGTGAGCGCGAGGACCAGCTGCGTGCCGCCCATGGCGATCCCCAGCGCCAGGATCGCGCCGAATGCGCGCCGGAACGGCCGCAATCCGGCGTGGACGTGGGCGACGGCGAATCCCGACGCCACCGAGGCCAGCCCCAGCAAGACCGCGATCCAGATCCCCAACTCGCGGGGGGACAGTCCCGTCACCGAACGCAGCGCCTGAAACGAACTGGCCATGTCCCCCATCGTCACGGCCCACGCATGGCCGACCAGCGGGACCGCCGCCGATTCCAGCGGCGCGAACCCCAGCCCGATCAGCAGCGGCGCCGTCACCGCCACCGGCACGCCGAAGCCCGCGACGCCCTGCAGAAACGAGCTGAACGCGAATCCAATGATAAGCAGCTGCAGGACGTGGTCTTCGGTGAGGTGCGCCACCGCATCGCCGATGCTGCGGATGGCGCCGGAACTGTCGGCGAACTGGTACAGCAGCAGCGCAGCCCAGATGATGTATAGCACGTTGAGACTCAGCGCGACCGCGCGCCCCAGGGCGATCCCAATCGCCGCCGGGGGCGTCTGAAACACCGCCACAGCCAGGACGACCGCGGTGCCCAATCCGGCAAGGGCCGCGGTCGTCCCCCGCCAGCCCAGGCGCAGAAGCCCCACCAGCAAGACCAGGAGCGGCAGGGTTGCCGCCGCGACGTGCACGAGATCAGACGGCATCGATCAGTGTCGTGGCGATTCGCGATTCACGATTCACGATTCACGATTCACGATTCACTGGTTTGAGATACGCGGCGAGATGGTCGCGGACGTACGTCGCCCAGGCCTCGAGATCGGCGTCGGGATCGGTGATCTCATCGCGCGGCAGCGTCAACGGCGCGTGCAAGATCCAGCCGCCTGAAACGTCGGCACGGATGGCGTGGGCATCTTCGGTCAGCTCAATGACGGCGCCCGGGGCGAGCACGGTGATCGCCGCCACGGCTTCGGCCTGGAGCCGTTCGATGGCGGTGAGGTTGCGGATCACCTCGGCCGCCCGCTCGCGCGCGTCGGCGACGCTCCGCCCGCGCACGGGGGTCCGGGTCAGCATGCGGCCGGTGGCCGACTCGGTGATGGTCGCGCTGAACCTCGCGTCGGCATCGGGCCCGTCGATGCGCAGGGAGAATGTCCGGCCGTGGATTTCGATCTGCTCGGGATCGCGGTGGGGCATGCGACAAGCCCTCCCGCGGGACGGCTAGGTGGGTAGAGATTCGGCCCGCTCTGCCGCGGCCGCCTGGACGTTGATCAGCAGCGCGGTGAGGTTCTGGACGCCCACGTCGTACATCTTGCGGATCTCCGGCAGCATCTGCTGCATCATCGCGAGTTGTTCCGGACTGCCTTCCGGCCGCGCGCGAATGGTGACCTTCGTCCGCATACCGTCAGGACTGGCCGCGAACTCCGTGGTAAACTGCGCGCTGCCAAACGGACCCACTGTCCGGTCCGAGAAATAGCGGAAGGGCTTCCAGTCCAGAATTTCCTCATCCACGGCGAAGTCGCCATGCACGCAGTGGTTCTTCGTCCCCGCGCCGCGCAGGCCGGCCGGCGCCGCCTCGTCGATCCGCAGCGTGTCGTGCTGCCACAGCAACCGCTTGGACGGCGTGGTCACATAGTCCCAGATGATCGCCGGGGGCGCTGGGAGTTCGTACTCCGCAAGGAGCACACCCTCATCAGGGCCGATGTAGACGGTCTGCCGTTCCTGCTCTTCCTTCCAGCGAGACTCCAGGTCCATCACGTACGCCCGGATCTCACCCACGTCCTCGTAGTTCCCGACGTGCTCGATGAGGCCCAGCGCCGCGGGATCGATGCCGAAATACTCCACGCACGGCGCGGTCACCATCGCGTAGCCGTGGATGCCGGTGACCGCGGTGACCGAGTTCTTCAGCATGCGGTGGGTAACGATGACTTCGCGCCCCACGAGCTCCCGGCTGCCGGCGATTTCGTGGATGGCGTACTCGCCGTGATGGATGAGGAACTTCAAATTGAGCGTCGGGATCAGCCGGCAGGCGTTGCACTCGCAGGTCGTGTGGCGGTCGATCAGCTGCAGCCGCTTGGCGAAGGCATTGTAGCAGGACTGCACCATCGCCAGCAGCATCGACCCGTCGGTGTCGCCGTCGTGCACGTAGCAGAACACCGCGTCGCCTTCCAGTTTGGCGAGGTGCATGAGCCCCCGCATCTGGGAGACGACGGTGGTGAGGAGGTCGGCGAGGACGTCGTGGGAATGCTCCAGCTCGACCCCGGCCAGGTACTTCGTGTACCCGGCGATGTCGGCGATGACCAGACATCCGCGCTCGACCGATGCCATGCTGCCTCCCTGATGCTCAGCGAACGTTCCACGCCTG
>DASYRL010000005.1:0-31227 GCA_036004445.1 bacterium | reverse complement strand
TTGACGGGGCATTCAAAGCGCTCTCCGCGGCGCGCCTGGAAGAGTCACGACTGGGACGCAATGGACCGCCTCTTCAACAGTGGATACATCGGTGCGCCCAGGCGCAGGGCAAACGAGGGAGTCTCCCGCCCCTAACCATGGCTCTCCTACCGTCAGCCCCTAGCGATTCTTCACATGCTCCTCCAGGTCGCGATAGAAGTTCTCATGTTGCCCAATGTCTAGAAAGGTAACGGCGCGAGCTTTCTCATCGAGTAGGTAAGCCACAAGGTACTGGTCGTTCTGGGCTTTGAATTTCTCGACCCAAATGTCTCCCAGTGCACCACGTTTGCGGTCGCCTTTGTACGGGTGCTCGAGGAGCTTGTCTTCTTCTCTCGTTAGTCGACGGCGGACCTCGGGGCTGAGCTTCTTCCGGCGACGATTGTAGCGAGGAGTCGCGAGAGCTTTCCAGGCCATCTCATCGGGCAGAACGGTCTAGGTCCTCGACTAGTCCCGCTTCGACCTCAGCCTTCGCCTCCAGAATTCCCTCAATGAAGGAAAATGGCAGATCTGGGTTCTCCTCAGCAATCATGGCTATCTCAAGGTAGCGTCTCGCCTGATCACTTGGCGACCGATGCTGCCCTTTTGCGCGAGCCTGGAGCTTCTTCTTCAATGTTTCGTCGACACGGATATTCAAAGCGCTCTCCATTAGAGTGCCCTCCTCTGACTGTCCCACAATGTAACACATTGGAATACATCGTGTCAAACCTGCAGTTAGCCTACGATGGCCTGGCTGGTCTGGGTCCTGTTGATCATGGGATTGCTTCCCGCCACGCCCCTTGGGGCTCGCGGCTTCGGTAGCCCGCTTGACTTGGGGATTGCTTCCCGCCACGGCCGCCGTGCGGCCTCGCGGCTTCGGTCCACGCGCCGCGCTTTCTGCGCGCGCTCCTCGCAATGACATTCAAACCCCTCACCCTAACCCTCTCCCCCTCGAAGGGGAGAGGGCATGCTCCAGGTAAGGGACATGGGCTACCGGATGTAGGCGCGGAGGAATTGCCAGGTGCCGGTGACGGCGTTCGGGACGTCACGGAGCTTCTGATTCTTCCACTGGGACTCGCTCCAGATGAAGGGCTTACCCTTGAAGACCGGCGTGCCGTACTTCATCCAGAAGACCCGGGTCGGGCTGTTCATGTCCAAGCGGCCGCGGAGGTTGCGGACGTAGCGGGTCATCGACGCCGTGATGGCCTTGGCGTCGATGGAGCCCTCGGGGATGGTCTTCGGCTTCGGAGTCGTGCCGAAGCCGAGGTCCCAGCGGCCATAGATCGAGAGCGGCTCGTTTGGGGCCGTGTACGTGATCAACGCCTTTGCTGTCTCGATGTCCTTGACGGTGCCCATGCGGGCCAGGAACTGGGCGCGGCGCATGGGGCGGTTCTCGACCGCTTGGAGTTCCGATCGGATCTGCAGCGAGGCCGGGAAGTTGACCTGGATGATGACGTCGGGCTGGAAGAGTTGCTTATCGTACTCCTTGGACGCGTTGGCGGGCGCCGTCACAACCGTGATCATGCCCTTGGGGCTCGACTTCCAGTACATGGAAGTCTTCCAGGAAGACTCCACCAATCCGATTTCCCGGGTCTTGGTATCGACGATTGCATAGCCGTTCATGTAGGTGCCGGAGAGTTCCAGGGTGGACATCTGGTAGAACTCGTCCAGCGAGCTGGCGAACTGTTCGGCGAGGGTGGCACGGAAGAACTGCCACAGCGCTTCGATCTTGGGTACGTATCGCGCCGAGTAGAGGGTGGTCTCGTTGAACATGATGCCTTTGTCGTTGTAGCCGAAGTCGGTGTCGCTGCCGATGTTGCCGGGCGTGAGCGCGTTGACGGTGAGGAAGGAGCCGTTGATCCAGTAGGTGGTCGCGGCGCTCTGGTCCAGGTACCCGAACCAGGAGTTGTGGGTGAGGAAGATCTCGGTCGGCGTGCGCTTGACGAAGGCTGAGCAGCGGGTACTGGGCGGCGGCTCATCATCGACGACGTACATGAGGTCGGCCAGGGCGTTGATGAAGTAGACGTCCATGAACGAGACGGCCGGCTTCTGGTAGTTCAGCACGAGTTCGTTGGCCTTGAACGTGTCCAGCGTGGGGAGCCAGGTGCCGTCGAACTTCAGGGCCTGTGGTTTGTTCCGGACGGCGCCGTGGTAGATGCCGAGAAGCCGGAAGACCAGGCGGGTCATCCGCTGGCGGAGCCGGCGGTCGGTAACCTTGCTGATGTATGAAAGGGTGTAGGTGTAGTTTCTCCTGAGGGCGTCGATGGAGTCGTCGAGCTCGACCTTGCTCGGTGGAATGGCCTTCGGCGTGCCCGGATCGACTAGGGCATAGGTGTCCCAGAGGTTGTCGCGCACGTCGGCGAGCAGATTCCTCTGCAGGCGGCCCTGGATGTAACCGGCTTCATATTCCGCCTTGAGGACATTGGGGTCGTTGGAAACGATCCCGAGGTTGTAGATATAGTCGACCTTTTCCATGTAGCCGGCGGAGTCGCTGTCCAGGCGGTAGATGATGGGCTTAAAGGATCGTACGGGCGCCGGCGCGGAGGTGACGGGGCCGGGCGAAATCATGAGGCCGACCAGTAGGGCAAGGACCAAGGCCGCGAGACTCGTGGGTTTCATGGTACCTCCCAGACGGTTGAGGATGAGACCGGAATGGGGATTGGCTACCCCCTCACCCTAACCCTCTCCCCCTGGCGGGGTAGAGGGAAGTTTCCTATCATCGCGGCCAGGATAATCGTGTCAGGCTACTCTGCTCGAGCGCTGGA
This sequence comes from bacterium, assembly GCA_036004445.1. Taxonomy (GTDB): domain Bacteria; phylum Sysuimicrobiota; class Sysuimicrobiia; order Sysuimicrobiales; family Kaftiobacteriaceae; genus DASXUC01. The sequence goes on along the minus strand of DASYRL010000005.1, from coordinate 28,447 downwards.
GGGCACTATGTCAAAGATCAGAACCTGATCTGCTGCGACACCATAGTAGACGAGCCAGCGCTTCTCGATTTGGAAGAATCTCATCCCTGCAAACCGTCCTCGCTGGCGGGCGGGGTACATACGTGGGAACTCGACAACCAGATCCAAGTGCGAGAAGAGCACCAAGTGCTCCCTTTCGCGTAACCTCGCCAGAACGAGGATTGCTTCGTTGGTCCAGCGGATTAGCGTCAACGACGCTTCTTCCGTACGTACCGCCTCACGACTTGCTCGTGGGAAACTGTTCGGCCAGCGCGGACATCGGCGAGCGCCCGCTCGAGTGACAGGCGAACCGATGGCTGCTGCTCAAGCCAGTCAAGGTACTGTTCGAAGCCCTCCTGCTCAGCAAAGCGCTTGATCGCCTCTCTGACGACGTAGCTCTTGTTTCCGGCACGGGGGGCGGCGAGGTCGTCGAGTAGCTTTGCCGTTTCGTCATCGATTGTGAACTGGACCTTGCGCATTGAATCCTCCTAAATGACTACTTATCCACACCATACCATACTAGGCAGATTTCTGAGATTGCTTCGTCGCCTCCGACTCCTCGCAATGACTACAGAAGGCACGCCTGCGGCACGCGCTCCCGCAATGACGACAGAAGACACGCGATGCGAGGCGCGCGCGCTCCTCGCAATGACTACAGAAGGCACGCCTGCGGCACGCGCGCTCCTCGCAATGGCCCCCTCACCCTAACCCTCTCCCCCTGAAGGGGGAGAGGGAACGGTTCTGAAGCGAAGATGGATGGTCTTGAGGGCTTCAACAAGGGAGCGGCGCGGATGAATGCTATCGACGATCTGAAGGAGCGCCTGGGCGGGAAAGTGTCTACGGCGGAATCGGTGCTGGAAACCCACGGCCGGGGCGAGAGTTACCGGGAGACGCGCTTGCCGCTGGCCGTGGTCTTTCCGGAATCCACCGAGGACGTGCAGGCGGTGATGGCGTGGGCTAATGAGCACGCGATCCCGGTCATCGCCGTCGGGGCGGGAACCAGCCTGGAAGGACAGACCGTGCCGCAGGGGCCGGCCGTCAGTCTGGACCTCTCAAAGATGACCCGGATCCTGCAGGTGAGTCCTGAGGATTTTCTGGCCGTCGTCGAGCCCGGCGTCACCTATCAGACGCTCAACAGAACCCTGCGCAATCAGGGGCTCTTCTTCCCCGTGGATCCCGGCGCGGATGCCTCGTTAGGCGGGATGGCCGGCACGAATGCGTCCGGGACGACGACGGTGCGATACGGCGGCATGCACCAGAACGTGCTGGCGCTGGAAGTCGTGCTGGCCGGCGGTGAAGCGATCCAGGTCGGCCGTGCGGTTCGCAAGACCAGCAGCGGGTACGACCTGAAGGACCTATTCATCGGCTCCGAGGGGACGTTGGGGATCATCACCAAATTGAGCGTGAAACTGCACCCGCTGCCGGTGCACGTGCACACCCTCCGCGCCTTCTTCCCCAGCGTGGAAGCGGCGGCCGAGGCAGCCTATGCGTTGATGGCGAGCGGACTGCCGTTGGCCCGGGTCGAGTTGGTGGACGACCGCGGGATGAACGACATCAACTGGTACCTCGGGCGGACCTATCCCGAACTTCCCGCCCTCTTCCTCGAGTTCCACTCGTCGACCCGCGGCGGGCTTGAGGAAGAGTCGGCGGAGGTGCAGCGGCTGGTGCGTGAAGCGGGCGCGTCGTCGGTCGATACCGCCGTGACCGCCGAGGAGCGCACCGCACAGTGGGAGGCCCGGCACCAGCTGTACTGGGCGTTCACCAAGCACCATCCCGGCCAGCAGTACATGCTCACCGACGCGGCCGTGCCGCTGTCTCACATGCCCGAAATCGTAGCGCTGGCGCATCGCTTGCTGACAGAGATGGAACTGAATGGGACGGTGGTCGGCCACGTCGGCGACGGGAACTTCCACACCGTTGTCGCGGTCGCACCCGGCGACTATGCGCGAACACAGGAATTCGCCGACCGCATCGCGGAGGCGGCCCTGGCTATGGGCGGGACAGCCACCGGCGAGCACGGGATCGGCGTCCGGAAAAAGAAGTACCTGGCGCTGGAGCATCCGTCGTCGGTGCCCTGGATGCGGGAGATCAAGCGGCTGTTCGATCCGAAGGGGCTGCTGAATCCGGGAAAGGTGGTCGACCCAAAATGACGAGGAAGTCTGCTACCTCTATCTGCGCGCCGGGCGACACAGCAAGGAAGTCTACTAGGCTCGAGATTGCTTCGTCGCCTGCGGCTCCTCGCAATGACCAAAGAAAGGTCGGCTTCTCGCATGACCAAGGAAAGGCCGGCTTCTCGCATAACCAAGGAGAAGACCGCTCCTCGCAATGACCAAGGAAAGGTCGGCTTCTCGCATGACCAAGGAAAGGCCGGCTTCTCGCATAACCAAGGAGAAGACCGCTCCTCGCAATGACCACAAGACCCCTCACCCTACCTCTCCCCTGGCGGGGCGAGGGAACTAGTCGGCGTGGAAGAGGGTGAGGCGCTCGGCTTCGTCCTGGACCTCCTTGCGCACCGCGCGCGGGAGGCGGGCGAACGGCCACGGATGTACCCGTCCCTTGTCGTAGGTCCACGCTCCTGCCACCGCGCCGTCGATCAGAAACGTCCCCAATGATTGAGGGTTCTTGGTCGTAAAGATCAGCGGCCGATAGTGTTCGGGCAAGAGCTGGGTGCGGCGGGCATGGACCAGGAGGTTGGCGTCCCAGGTCGGCAGGAACCGGACGGGCGCCGGGGTGTCGGGGTCGGGAAGCGGTGCTCCGGGAAGATCGAAGAGCTCGCCGCCGCGCTCGTCGCGGAAGCGCGCAAGGCGCAGCCGCTGGACGGCCGGCCGGACCGTCGTGGGAGTCAGGCCGGCCCAACTCGCGATGTCGGTGACGGAAGCGGGCCCGAAGCCGCCGAGGTAACGCCGGACGAGGTGCCTGAGGCCCTCCTCCTCCGTGGCGTGAGACGGGCCAAGCCACAGGTCGGCCAGAGCGTACAGGTCGGCACGGCGGCGCTCCCAGGTCCCCGACGGTGGGACCCGGACGAGATCGACCCAGATGCCGGCGCTGCCGGCAGCAGCGGGCGAGTAACCTTCACTCTTGAGCATGTCCTGGATCTCCGTGGCACGGCGGGGGCCGCCGGCAAGAGACTTTCGCACCTTGGCCGCCACCGCATCGAGATCGATTCCCGGGATCGCCTTCTTCTGGACCCGCAGCCACCACTGACGCCGTGCGCTGCGGACGCCGGCCGCGAAGAGGAAGAAGTCGCGCTTGGAGACGATGTGAATCGTCACCCGCATCAGCGTCGCCTGGACTGCGCGGCGCTGTTCCAGGGCTTTGGTCAGGGTCGCTCGCCGGAAATCTGTCAGGCGCGTCCACAAACCGATGTAGGCCGAGGGAGCGTATTGGGTCTGGAGGCCGGCGATCTGCTCGAGGGCCTTCACCAACGGGAGGTCCGAGCGCGCGAGGAGGAGCTGGCGCGCGAGTAGGGCGCGGTTGAGTTGGCGAGCCGACAGCACTGGTTCGGTCATTTCATCAGTCCAGGAGATTGCCACGTCGCGCTGCGCCTATCGGCGCCCGCTCCTCGCAATGACCAAAAAAGCAGGCCCCTCGCGCCTTCTCGCAATGACCAAAAAAGCAAGCCCCCTCGCGCCTTCTCGCAATGACCAAAAACGCAGGCCCCCTCCCGCCTTCTCGCAATGACCAAAAAAGCAGGCCCACTCGCGCCTTCTCGCAATGACCACAGAAATCAGCCGCCGCTGATGGCGCGGGTGAGGAGGACGGTGAGCATCAGGAGTGACGAGCCGACCTGGAGCATCATGAACAGTTTAGCGCTATGAGACGTCGGGACTTCGATGGTGGGGCCGTACGTGGAACTGGTGTTGAAGGACAGAAAGATGTAGTCGATGATCGTGCGCGGCCGTTCAGCACCTGGAAACGCGAAGGCGCCGCCGGGAATGGACTTGTCGAGGAACCAGTACCAGGCGGCAAAGACGAGGATCGCCATCAAGTAGACGCAGATGACGTCCCACAGAGCCAGAAGTGGCTGGCCGCGGCGGGTGTGGGCCGTGAGCAAGATTGCCGCGAGGTTCGAGCCGAGGTGGATCAGCGCCAGCGTCAGATAGGCCACCAGGGCCGTCAGAGTCAGCCGCCGCCTGGAGCCGAAGGTGGAGATAATGGCCAGCAGGCCGAGCACGAGGAGGCCAACTCCGCCGAGGGATTCAAACGAGGCGATGGTCGACCGCGCGGTCGAACTCAGCACTCCGGATTCGGTCAGGTTCTCAATGACCAGGTGATCGAAGATCTGGATGACGGCCACGACGCCGAGGAGTTCGAGGCGCTGGCCGACGCTGGGTAAAAGCCGATTATCCGTGCGCATCTGATTGTTTCGAGATTGCTTCGTCGCCTTCGGCTCCTCGCAATGACGGATTGGGACCGGCTCCTCGCAATGACGGCTGGGGTTCCTCGGCCAGGGTGGTCAGGAGCGCGGCGACGCGTTTGCGCTCGTCGGGTGGGAGATCGTCCCACCGCTGAAGATACTCCCAAACGTGCTGGATGTGCGGGTTCTGGGAGCGGTCGCCGCGGAGGACGTGCGTCGCAACGATGCCGGTCAACGCGGCCAGGGTGCTGATCCCGACGACCATCAGCCCGACGGCCACGATGCGGCCCCACATCGTCTGCGGAGCAAAGTCCCCGTAGCCGACGGTCGTGACGGTGACGACGGCCCACCAGATGGCATCGCCAATCGAGCCGACATCGGGCTCGACCAGCCAAACCGCGAACCCGCCGAGGACGACGAGCCCCGACGCGAACGCCAGGACGTACGCGACTCCGCCCCTCCCGAGGATCGTCTTGGCATCTTTGCCGACGCGGTAGAAGACGGCGCCGGCGCGGAAGAGCCGGACGAGCCGGAACCACCGGAACAGCCGCAGCAGCCGGCCCGGATCGTAGTCGGCGATGAGATCGAGCGGAATGATGGCGATCAACTCGGGGATGTGGGCCCGGACAAATGCGCGTCGGTCACCGGCCCGGAGGAACCGGACGCCGTAATCTATCAGAAAGATCGCCCAGACGATGACGTTGAGGAGTTCCACATCGGGATCGTCGGGACGCGCCAAAGAGATGAGCACCAGCAGTGCGAGGAGGGCCATGAAGGATTCGTAGGTCAGTTCGAGCCAGCGCGGCATGGGAATAGGTTACGCGGGGATTGCTTCGGCCCCTTTGGGGCCTCGCAATGACAAGGTGGGCGCGGGGCCTCGCAATGACAAGGTGGGCGCGGGGCCTCGCAATGACCTAAGGAGTGTTACCGATTAGATGCAGCCAGGTGGTATGGTACGGAAAGGTGACATAGGATTGTTTCGACGCCTGCCATTCCTGACGCGGTTTACGATCGTGAGTCTCGCGGTGACGATCCTGATCGCCGTGGGGTTCACGTGGCTGCTGACCCGGGAGATCGTGCGGGTCACGCTGGAAGCCGCGGCCGATACCGCCGCGTCGGCGGTCACGTTCATCATCTCCCCGGAGGTCTTCGCCAAGGATTTCAGCGGCCCGACGCCGGAGAACATCGCGACCTGGGAACGGCGCGTGCAGCGCATCATGGGCACGGCCAACATCGTCCGCGTGAAAGTGTGGAGCAAGACGGGGCAGATCATCTATTCCGATAACCCCACGATCATCGGCCGGACGTTTCCGCCGGAGGAGAATGAGGACCTCCGGGAAGCCCTGGAAGGCGACGTCGCGATGGAAGTGAGCGACCTGTCGAGCTCGGAGGACGCCACCGAGCGCCACTACGGTCGGCTGCTCGAAGTGTACGTGCCGATCAAACCGGCGGACTCCAACCAGATCGAAGGAGTGTACGAGGTCTACACGAGTTACGTTCCACTGCAGGCCCGGATCGCCGAACTGCAGCGGGTCAACTGGACGGGGTCGGCGATCGCCTTTACGCTGCTGTTCGCCTCACTGTTCCTGATTGCGCGCGGAGCCAGCCGGCAGCTGAACCAGCTGGCGTCCTTCACGGAGCTCAATCCGAATCCGATTCTGGAAACGGATCCGTCCGGGCGACCGACCTACTCCAACCCGGCCACGCGGCGGACCTTCCCGGATCTGGAAGACGGCCAACCGCCCGAGCTCAAGACAGCCCTGGCAACGGCCCTGAGCGGAATGACGACGGGCTCCGGATCCGCGGTGCGAGAGCTGAAGATCGACCATTCCCACTACGAGATGGTCAGCTATCCAACAGACGAGAACCTCATCCGGTCCTACCTGCTGGACGTCACCGAGCGCAAGAAGGCGGAAGAGAGCACGCAGCGCTACCTCCAGCGGTTGTCCATTCTGCGGGCGATCGACCTGGCCATCACGTCAAGCCTCGATCTCCGGGTCACGTTGAACGTCTTCCTCGACCAGGCCAGCGCGCATCTGGGCGTCGATGCCGTCGACGTGCTGCTGCTGAATCCCAACATGCAGACCCTGGAGTACTCGGCCGGCCGGGGCTTTCGATCGCGGGCGATCGAGCAGACGCGCATACGGCTGGGTGAAGGGCTGGCCGGGCGGGCGGCGCTGGAGCGGACCGCGATCAGTATTCCGAATCTGACGGCAGTGGGGAAGGACTTCACGCGGGACAAACTCATCACTGCCGACGGCTTCGTCTCGTATTTCGCCGCCCCGCTGATCGCCAAGGGCGAGGTGAAGGGCGTGCTCGAGATGTTTACCCGCACGCCGTTCTCGCCCGATCATGAGTGGCTGGACTTCGTCGAGGCCCTGGCGGGGCAGGCCGCGATCGCGGTCGACAACAGCAACCTGTTTGACGGCATCCAGCGGGCGAACCTGGATCTGACACTGGCGTACGACGCGACCCTGGAGGGCTGGTCTCGCGCGCTCGATCTCCGCGACCGGGAGACCGAGGGCCACACACAGCGGGTGGCGGAATTGACCGTGATGCTCGCGGAGGCGATTGGCATCAGGGGAAGTGATTTGGTGAACATCCGCCGCGGCGCGCTGCTGCATGACATCGGGAAACTGGCGGTCCCCGACAGCATCCTGTTCAAGCCGGGTCCGCTGACCGACGATGAGTGGCGGGTAATGAAACGGCATCCGGTCGCGGCGTACGAGATGCTGGCAAGCATCCCCTATCTCCGAACGGCGCTGGACATTCCTTATGCCCACCACGAGAAGTGGGATGGGACAGGCTACCCGAGGGGGCTGCGCGGGGTACAAATTCCTCAGGCGGCGCGCGTCTTCGCGATCGCCGACGTGTGGGACGCGCTGCGCTCGAACCGGCCTTACCGGTCGGCTTGGTCCGAAGAACAGGCCCGGTCGTATATCAACGAACAGAGAGAGAAGCACTTCGATCCGGAGGTCGTGGAGGCGTTCTTCAGGCTGGAGATGTAATTGATGTCATTGCGAGGAGCGCAAGCGACGAAGCAATCTCGTGCCTCCGGTAATTTCGAGATTGCTTCGGCCCTACGGGCCTCGCAATGACCTGAGGGAAACCTGTGATCCCTAATCCGTCGCCCGGCGAAGCCGCCAGGCAGATTATCGCTGTTCCCGGGGTGGAGCCGCAGTGGGCGCTCCCGCTGACCGTCATCCGCGGGCTGGAAGACGGCCCGCGGCTCACCGTCACGGCCGGCATCCACGCGGCCGAGTACCCGGGTATCGCGGCGGCGATCCGCCTGGGACGCGAGATCGAGCCAAAGAACCTCCTGGGGACACTCGTGATCGTGGCGCCGGTCAACCTACCCGGATTCTTCGAACGATCGCTCTACATCAATCCGGTCGACGGCAAGAACATCAACCGGGTATTTCCGGGCCGCGCGGACGGGTCGCCGGCCGAGCGCGTGGCGCATTTCCTCATGACCGAAGTTATTGCCGGCAGTGATGCGTACGTGGACCTGCACGGGGGCGATCTGGTCGAAGCGCTGGTCCCGTTTGCGCTGTTCATGACCTCCGGCGGAGATGACGTCGAGCGGCGGTCGCGCGAGATCGCAGGCGCGTACGACCTGGACTACATCATCGCCGGACCGCCGGGCACGGTGTCGGGAGCGGCGTACGCGGCGGCCGCGGCCGCGGGAATCCCCGCGGTGATCGCCGAGGCGGGACAGCAGGGGATCTACGATCAGGAGTCGGTCGCGCGGCACCTGCACGGGCTGCGGAACGTGCTGACCAGAATGGGAATGCTGACGGGCATCGTGGAGCGGAAGGTTCGACCCACGTATCTCACCGGAACCAAGTGGCTGCATACGGATCGGGATGCGGCGTACCATCCGTTCGTCGAGGTAGGCGAGCAGGTCGAGGAAGGGCAGACGATCGGAGAACTACGAGATCTCTTCAACGACGCGCTGCAGGTGCTGAAGGCCCCGGCCACGGGGCCGGTGCTGTTCTTGGTGACGTCGCTTGCGGTGAAGAAGGGCGATCCGCTGATCGGCATCGGAATCGCCTAGTTCCCTCACACTCGCCCTCTCCCCAAGGGGAGCGGGTATTACGTTGTCCCGGCAAGGTATCATGTCGTCATTGCGAGGGCCGAAGGCCCGTGGCAATCTCCAATTCCGGAGATTGCTTCGTCCCGCCGCGCCTACGGCGCGCGATCCTCGCAATGACGGAGGAAAGCATGTCGCTTAAGGACTGGGGCGCCTTCTGGCTCCTCGGCGTCATCTGGGGCTCGTCGTTTCTGTGGATCAAGATCGGCGTGGCGGAGATCGGGCCGATCACGCTGGTGGCGTTTCGGCTGGGGTTTGCCCTGCTCGGGCTGCTGGTCGTCTTCGCGCTGCAGCGCCGCGCGGTTCCGCGTGACTCCAAGACCCTGTGGGCGCTCGTGTTCATGGGCGTCTTCAACACGGCCATCCCGTTTGCGCTGATCTCGTGGGGTGAGACGCGGATCGACTCCGCGCTGGCATCAATCCTCAACGGCACGGTACCGCTGTTCACCATCGTGATCGCCCATTACTGGCTGTCGGACGAGAAGATTACGCTGATGCGGGTCGTGGGGTTGATCGTCGGCTTCCTGGGGGTCGTCGTCCTCGTGAGTCGTGACTTCGGACCGCAGGGGATCCATTCGAGCATCCTGGGACAGTTGGCGGTCCTCGCCGCCGCGGTCAGCTACGCGGTCTCGGCCACCTTCTCGCGCCGACACCTTCGGGGGATCGCTCCCGTTGTGCAGGCGACGTCGATCGTGTTCGTCGCCGACGCGCTGGCCTGGGCGGCGGTCCCGCTGGCCGAACAGCCTCTTCGGTGGCCGGTGCTGCCCATTACATGGTTCGCGCTGATCTGGCTTGGCCTGCTCGGGTCGTGCGTCGCGTACCTGCTGTACTTCTACCTGCTGAACTCAGTGGGTGCGACCAAGTCGACGCTGGTCACCTACGTGTTTCCCGTGATCGGGTTGATCCTGGGGATCATCTTCCTCGGAGAGTCGGCCGACTGGCGCCTGCTGGTGGGGTCGGCGCTGGTGGTGGGCGGGATCGCGGTGGTCAATGTGAAGACACAGACCCGGGAGCCGGTACCGGTGGCGGCGGAAGTGCCGCCGGAACCGTGACTAGACCATTGGAAACCCCAGCAAGGGGATTGCTTCGTCGCGCTGCGCTTATCAGCGCGCGCTCCTCGCAATGACTACAGGGGGGCGGCCTGCACCCGCGCTCCTCGCAATGACTACAGGGGGCGGCCTGCACCCGCGTTCCTCGCAATGACTAGTAGGAAATCTGAGTTTCTCGCCGGCGTCAAAGCCGAGATCCCCATCCTGCTCGGGGTGGTTCCGTTCGGGCTGATCTTTGGCGTCGTCGCCCTGGAGGCCGGGCTCCCGCCGTGGCCGGCGTTTGCGATGTCATCGGTCGTGTTCGCGGGCTCGGCGCAGTTCATCGGCGTGCAGCTGTTCGGGCTGGCGGCGCCGCCGCTCGTGATCCTGCTCACCACGCTGGTCGTAAATCTGCGGCATCTGCTGTATGGGGCTTCGGTCGCGCCGTACCTGAAGCCGCTGCGGCCGGCGTGGAAGTGGGTGCTTGCGTACTTGATGACGGATGAGGCGTATGCCGTAGCCATTACAAACTACACTGCGCAAGCGGGCAAGCGCGCAAGCGAGCACGCGCCCCCTCACCCCGGCCCTCTCCCCCTCGACCCTCACCCCCACCCTCTCCCGCAAGCGGGAGAGGGCCAAGGAATTGGACCTAAGGGGGCGAGGGAAAGAACCGGGCATTGGTTCTTCTTGGGGGCCGGCTTGACGCTGTGGGTATCGTGGCAGGCGAGTACGGCGGCGGGGATCCTGCTGGGGGCGCAGATCCCGGCGAGTTGGTCGCTGGCGTTCGCGCTGCCGCTGACGTTCATTGCGCTGGTGCGGCCGGCGCTGACGGACCGGGGGACGGTGCTCGCGGCGGCCACGGCCGGCGTCGTCGCCGTGCTCGCGTTCAGCCTCCCTTACAAACTGGGTCTCATGGTCGCGGCGCTGGGGGGAATCGTCATGGGGCTGGTTACCGAGCGTGAGTGACACGGCGATCTGGTTGACAATTCTGGGGATGGGCGTGATCACTTATGGCCTGCGGCTGTCGCTGATCGTGCTGCTTGGGCGCGTCGAAATCGCGCCGCGAATCCGGCGGGCGCTGCGGTTCGTGCCGCCGGCGGTGCTGTCGGCGCTGATCTTCCCGGAGGTGGTCCTGACGAATGGCGTGATGGATCTGAGTTTGGGCAACAGCCGGCTCCTGGCGGCGCTCGTCGCGTCGGTGGTGGCGTGGAGGGTGAAGAATACGTTTGCGACCGTGGCGGCGGGATTGGTGACGTTGTGGATATTGCAGGGGTTGCGGTAGAAGGGGATTGCCACGTCGCGCTGCGCCTGCGGCGCGCGCTTCTCGCAATGACTACGGCGGGCAGGGATCGTGGAAGGTGAAGAAGGTCGTGGTCCTGTCTCTGCTGAGGATGGACAGGTTGCGGCCGAAGGTGATCTGCAGGCAGGAGGCGCCCTTTCGCAGGTAGAGGTGAATCGTACTCTCCTCCTCGAGCGTCCACCCCGGATAGTGGGCCCGGTCGCGATAGTAGTTGAGGACCGTCCTGAACGGATCGCGCGTGTTGAACATCCAGGTGCGGGTCGAGGCCCCGGGGAGCGCCGGCACCCAGACCGCGCTGTCGAATCCAGGGTACGGCGTGATGCCGCGGCCCGCCAGGACATCAGGCGCCGCGCGTTCCTGCCACACGGCAACCGCAAGAACGAACGCGAGCACAAGGAACGCGTAGAACCCCGCCCGCAGCCTCGCCCCTCGACCGCCCGGTGTCCGGCGGCGATAACCGTATCGCCAGGCCAGTCCGGCGCCCAGCAAGGAGACGACCAGCAGGATCACGGTCATGGGCTAAATCCCTTGCGTTCCATTGCGCCCCAATCCTTCCGTCCGCGAAGGTATTTGATCAGCCCGCGCAGCCGCCAGACGACCGTCGCCTGCCGATAGCCGAAGTTCTCCAGCAGCGCCCAGCCGACGAGCACGGCGTGGTCGCCGGCGCTCGCGTAGCGGTGAAAGCTGAACTCTTCGAGCAGCACCGTGGCCAGCGTGAGGATCAGCCCGTAGCCGTACGCCACCAGGAAGAACATCGCCGCGAACGGCAGGTTGACGGCGCGGGTGAGCAGCCCGAGCGCGAGCCCGGCAAGACCCACCGCCTCAACGACGGGCGCGAAGAGCTCGACGATGACAAAGTAGGGCATCGCGATCATCCCCATCGCCCCGTATCTCGGGTTGAAGAAGAGCCGCCGGTGCCGCCACATCGTGTCGGCCAGCCCCCGGTGCCACCGGTCCCGTTGACGCGCCAGCACACGGGGGGAATCCGGCACCTGGGTCCAGGCCACGGGATCGGGGATGAACTTCACCTGCGACGGTCCATGCAGCTCCACCCCCCGGCGGCGCAGCCGCAGCACGAGCTCCATATCCTCTCCCACCGTACCGTGCTCGTACCCGCCGGACGCGATCACCGCGTCGCGGCGGAACAATCCGAACGCGCCCGAGATGATCAGGTTCCCGCCCATGCGGTTCCACCCCAGGCGCCCGAACAGAAACGCGCGGAGGTATTCGACGGCCTGGAAGCCGGGCAGCGGCCGGCGCGACACGCGGGCTACGACGACGCGTCCGCCTCGGATCACGCACCCGTTGGCGACCCGGATCGTCCCGCCCGCGGCGACGATCTCGCCGCTGATGAGAAACGGACGCACCATCCGCTGCAGCGCATCAGGCTCGACCAGCGTGTCCGCGTCGATCGCGCACACCAGGTCGCCCGAGGCGACGTTGAGCCCCGCGTTCAACGCGTCGGCCTTGCCGCCGTTGTCCTTGTCCACGACCAGCAGACTGGGATGTGATGGCGAGCGGTACAGACCGCGCACCGGCTCGGTCACCAGCCGTCGCTGGAAGATCGGATGCACGGGGATCAGGTCGAATTCCCGGCGCAGCACGTCGAGCGTGGGGTCGGTCGATCCGTCGTTGACGATGATGACCTCGAGGTTGGGATAATACAGGGCGAGCAGCGCGCGCACGCTGGCGGCAATGGTCGGCGCTTCGTCATGCGCCGGAGCCAGGACGGTAATGGTCGGCGCGACGCGGGAATTGAGCACACGCCAGCGCCCTTCCAGCCAGGTCACCCGCAGGTGCTGGACCATTTCGAGCACGGCGCTGACCAGGAGGACCGCGTAGAAGGAGTTGACCAGCAGGAAGTAGCCGAGGATCACGATCTCCAGCCGGACGAGTCCCGATGCGGCCAGCCCGCCCCAGTCGATCACGTCACCGACCACGGCTCGCCGCCGGCGGGCAGGTCGAGCATCTGAGCGGCCATGTCCGCCGCGAAGGGGTCGGCATCGGCAAGCGCGCGGCGTAGATAGAGCGTCCCCGGCGCGCCGAATCTCCGCAGCGTCATGCCGGCCTCCTTGCGCACCTGCCAGCTCCGATCTCGCAGCAGCGTCGCGGCGCGGGGAGCGGCCTGCCACTGTCCAAGATGGCCGAGCGCGCGGATGGATCCGGTGCGCACCGCGGCCGAGCGATCCTCCAGCATGCCCCCGAGCGCGGCGACGGCCTGGTCCCCGCCCAACGCCCCGAGCAGGGCCGCCGCGAGCGTCCGCACGCGCGCAGACTCATCGCCGGCCAAGCGGAGGGCGGCCGGCAGCAGTCTCGCGTCCGCCAGTCCGACGGCTACTTCCAGCACCGGTTCCACTGGTGCGCCGCGATGGGTGGCCAGGTAATCCGCAATCGGGTCGATGGCCCCCGAACCGATTCGGCCGAGCGCATCCTGCGCCGAAAACCGAAACAGCCGCGCCCCACCGGCCAGCGCGTCAAGCAAGCGCCGGATCACCTCAGGATTCGGATGCGCCGCTGCCCACTCCGCCGCTTGAGCCCGCACGAACGGAGTAGGATCGTCCAGCAGGTCGGAGACGACGCCGGCCCCGCCGCCAATGACCGTGAGCAGCCGCGCGCCGCGCAGCCGGCGCCACCACCAGCGGCTCCGGCACCACCGTTCCGCCTCGGCGGTGAGGCCGCTCGCCGACGCCAGCGCGGTGAGCCGCGCGGCCGCTGTACCCGACAGACTCACAGCGAGATCCGCAAACAACCGGATCCGTAACGCCGGAGATAGGGAGCCGACGACCGGTGCGGCATCGAGGGCAGGGTCTGAGCGCTGGAGGACCTCGCTGAGCGCCGCGTGGGCCCGCGCGAGCAACACCGCGCCGCGCCGCCGGGACTGCTGCAGCCACAGGGCATGACCGAAGATCACGACCAGCACAACCGCCAGCAGCGCGGCTTCAAGGAAGGCGACGGTCCGCAGCACCTCAGACTTCCAGGGCGCGGCGGATACGGTGCATCAGCACGGAGACGCTGAACGGCTTACTGACGTGGTCAAATGCCCCGAGGCCGAGCGCCTCGACGACCTCCTGCTCCCCCGCGCGGGCGGTCAGCATGATGACGCGCGTATGCGCGGTGACTCCCTGCTGGGCCAGCTGCCGCAGCAGCGCCAACCCATCCAGTCCCGGCAGGCCGACGTCGAGCAGGATAACGCGCGCGATCACCGCCGGTGGATCGCCCGTCAGCATCTGGGCCGCGGTCAACCCGTCGGCGACCCAGCGGCAGCGGTACCCGCGCGTCCGAAGCGCATGCAGCAGCAGACCGGCCAGCGTTTCGTCATCGTCGATGAGCAGGACCTCCACGTGCTCGTTCTGCGTCTCCTGTGGGGCCATGCCCGCGGCGGCAACCTGGCTCTTGCCGGCGCTCTTGGCTTTGTCCAGCGCTTCGGCCGCCGCGCGGTAGAGATCGTGCACCGTCCCGCCGTCTTTCGGATATTCGGCGACGCCGGCGCTGAAGCTGGGCCGCAGCGGCAGGCCGTCGTCGGTGGCGAACGGCTCGCGGAACGCGTCCAGCACGGCGGCGATGCGGTCTCTGCCGTCGTGCGCGTTCATCCCGTACATGCCGACAGCAAATTCCTCTCCGCCCCACCGTCCGACGACATCCTCGCCGCGGAACGACTTCGCCAGCAGCCCGCCCAGCCGGCGCAGCACCCCGTCTCCGGTGGTGTGGCCGTAGGCAGCGTTGATCGATTTGAGATCGTCCAAATCGATCAACGCAAAAGAAAACGGCTGGTGGTACCGGTCGGCCAGCCGCAGGAGCTGCTGCAGCCCGGAGGCAGACTTCCCGCGGTTGGCGAGCCCCGTCAGCGCGTCGGCATCCGCCAGGCGCTGCTGCAGGCGAACGCGCTCCAGCCGGTTAAAGATGCGGGCCGTCACCTCCGGGCCGATCACCGGCTTGGTGAGGAAGTCGTCGGCCCCGGCCGCGAACACCCGGTGGATGGTCTCTGGGTCGGAGTAGGCGGTAAGGAAGAGAACCGGCAGCGCCTGCCAGCGTGGGTCGCTTCGCACGACCCGGCACAGCTCAATGCCGCTGATGCCCGGCATGTTCACGTCGAGGATCAGCAGGTCCGGGACCGCCTCCTCAAGGACGGCCCAGAATCGCCGCGGATCATCGAGTATCGTCACCCGCACGCCGCGCGGCTCCAGCAGGGCGCGCAGGACGGCCAGGATCTGGGGATCGTCGTCCACCGCCATCACCTTCGGCGCGGCGGCGAAGACGTTGGCCAGCACCTGCGCCGCCATGTCCAGCACTTCCGCGGGAGCAACGGGTGTCTGCAGAAACCCTCGGCCGCCCAGCCGCGCGACCTCCACGCGGTCGACGAATCCACCTCCCACGGCGAGTACGACCACCGGCACCGGCGGCGTGCGGGCCGCGAGATCCGCCAGCAGTGCGTGCGCGTCCTGTGCATCCGCCCCCACCGACAGCACGACGAGATCCGGCGCCCTCTCCGCCAACGCCCGCCGGCCGGCCTGAGCGTCAGGGACCGCCGTCACGCGAAGGCCACGCGCGGCCCCGTCCATCACCAAGCGCTCGGTGAACGAGGCATCGGGATCGATCACCAGAATGGTCGGCCGGTCGTCAGCGGGAACATCCTCCTCCGCCCGCGGGGCCGGAGGGTGGTCGATTTCACCGCGCAGGCGTTCCACCAACTCGCTCAGCCGCAAGACCTGGGCGGCGGTCAAGGGGACGGAACCCTCCAGCATCAACTCGACCTCGCGCGCCGCCTCCGAGCCTTGCGGCGCTCCAAACGTGCCCAGCGATCCCGCCAGCTTGTGCGCTTCGCCTTCCGCCGCGCGGCGCGTGGCCTCGTCCAGCCGGTTCTCGATCGCCGCCATCGCCGCCTCGTCGAGCACCTCGAGGCGCCGGCGCATCACCGGCGCGAAGCGATCCCAGAGCTCGGCAATCGACGCGTCCAGATCCGCCATTAGACCGCCCAGCCCAACGCCTGGGAGACCTGGCGTGCGAGCTGCATCGGATCGAACGGTTTGGTAATGACGCCCTTGATCGGAAGAGCCTCAAACCGGCGGCGGTCGGCGGTCTGGGCCTTGGCGGTGAGCAGGAGCACGGGGATGCCGGACGTGCCGGGATCGGCCGCCAGTCGCTGGGCGGTGGTCACGCCGTCCACGCCGGGCATCATCACGTCCAGCAGGATGGCATCAGGGGGCTCGGCCTTCGCCAATGCGAGGGCCTCGGTCCCCGACGACGCCGTGCGGACCTCCCAGCCGGCGACCACTTCGAGGCTCAGCCGGGCGACTTCGCGCACGTCGTCTTCGTCGTCCACCAGGAGGATTCGCTTAGGCATGGAGCGGGAGGGTGAAGGAGAAGACGCTGCCGGCGCCCAGTGTGCTTTCGGCCCAGATGCGGCCCCCGTGCTGCTGGACGATGCTCCGCGAGATGGCCAGCCCGAGTCCGGTGCCACCTTTTTGCCGGGCGTCCGACGCGTCCACCTGACGAAACCGCTCGAAGATCGTTTCCAGCTTGTCGGCGGGGATACCACGGCCCTGATCGGCCACCTGCACGAGTACCTCACCGTCCTCGCGTTTCCCCGACAGAGTGACGACTCCGCCCCGATCGGAGAACTTGATGGCATTGCTGAGGAGATTCGTAATCGTCTGCAGGATGCGGTCGGGATCCGCGAACACGTGCGCCGAGACCGGGATGACCGCGATGGTGACGCCGGCGCCGTCGGCCATCGCCTTGATCTCTTCGGCCGCCCTCGTCATCAGCGGCCCGATGTCGCAGTCCTGCTTGCGCATGACGATCGTACCGGACTCCATCCGCTCGATGTCGAGGATGTCATTGATCAGCCGGATCAACCGGTCGGTGTTGGTGACCGCAATGTCCAGCATGTGCTGGCCCTGTTCCGGCAGCGGACCTAACAGGCCGCCGCTGAGGAGTCCCAGCGCGCCGCGGATCGACGTGAGCGGCGTACGCAGCTCGTGGCTGACCGTGGACACGAACTCGTCTTTCATCCGCTCTACGGCACGGCGCTCGGTGATATCGGTGAATACGGCCAGCGCGTAGCCGACGCGGCCGTTCCGATCGTAGATCGGAACCGCGCGGACTTCCACCGGCACCACGCGGTCAGGGCTGTGGATCTCCATGTCCTCCACCACGCTGGCTTCCCCCGCCAGCGCGCGCACGATCGGCGCCTGGTCGGACGGATACGGCTCGGATGTGCCGGCCCGGTAGGCGCGAAACTCACCCGCCGGCCGGTCCGGACCGAGAATCTCATGAGCGGCGCGGTTCGCGTAGTACGGTTCCCCGCCCGCGTCGAAGACGAGGACGCCAACGGGAAGGGCCTCGAAGAACTGGAACAGCCGCTGCTCGCTCTCGCGGACCTCCTCCTCCGCGCGCCGCCTGGCACTGATGTCCCGCCACGATGCCTGCAGCTCCGTGACGACGTTCCGCTGAGGATGCAAGACGCCGCGGATGGTCGATTCGACCCAAGTGTAGGCGCCGTCTTTGCGCTGGACGCGGTAGTCCACGACAGCCATCTCGCCGGTTTGGGCCACCTCGGCATGCCGGGCCTCGAGGTGCGGGCGCTCCTCGGGATGATAGAGTCCAAAGACCGACTGCCCAACCAGCTCGTCGGGGGTGTAGCCGGTGAGCCGCGTCGACGCGGGGGAGACGTAGAGGAAGATACCCTCCGGCGACTGCCGCGAGATCATGTCGGTGGCATTCTCCGCCAGCAGGCGGTGCTGGGCCTCGCTCTCACGCAGGGCCTGCTCCGTTTGGCGGCGCTCGGCGATGTCACGGTTGATGACGACGATCGACCTCCCAACAAACACGAGCGCCAGAAGAGTGCCAAGGCCGATCACCGCCACGGCCCGCCCCCGGGCGTCATCGGCCTCCGCCAGACGCTGCTGGGAGACCTCGATGCGGGTGGTCTCGTGCAGTGTAAGGATGCTGCGGTAGGCGGCAACTCCGATCACAAGCAAGATGAGCAGGGCAATACCGAACCCGACGAGGATCTTCCGCTCGGTGGTGAGCCGCATGCTAAAAGGGAGAGTTTGGCGAGAGACGAGGAGGGTTCCTGGGAAAAATGAGACCAGTCACTTACACCTCGGGAGGGATCACCGTGGTCACCGTAGCCGACATCCTCGCGCAGGGCTCCGCCAGCTTTACGTACGAACCAGTCGTCGAAGAGCACACGGACCTGGAACTTGACCAGGGGATCCCGGTCGAGCTGTCACTCTGGGAGGCGGCGGAACGGCTCTCAGCGGCCGGCGGCAGGCCGCTGCCGGTGGTTCAGGACGGAAAGGTGGTCGGACTCATCCGTAAGGCCGACATCGTCTACGCCATGCAGGAGTACGGGGCGCCGGACTGAAACGGGCCGCCGTCATTGCGAGGAGCGTAGCGACAAAGCAATCCCAGCGCTGGGATTGCTTCGCTGCGCTCGCAATGACTTCAGCTCGGTAGTTCCGTCGGATGAACGGTGAGCGTTTCCCGCTCCGAGCCCCGAACCACGTCCACGGCCAGCGGTTCGCCCACCGCATGGCGGCCCAGCGCGCGTTGGAGATCGTCGGGGTGCGTGATGGGGACATCCCCGACCTTCACGATGAGGTCGCCAGCCCGGATGCCGGCCTTCTCCGCCGCAGTGCCGGTGTGGACGTCCATCACGCGGACGGCGGTAGAGAGCTCGAGCTTGTGGTAAACGGCGATCCGCCGGTTCACCGGCACCATCTGGCCGGAGACGCCGAGATAAGACCGCCGCACCCGCCCCTCGCGGATCAACTGGAACGCGACCCACTTCGCGGTGTTGGCGGGAATCGCAAAGCAAATCCCCTGCGAGCCCGCGATGATGGCGGTGTTGATGCCCACGATGTGGCCGCGGAAATCGACCAGCGGGCCGCCGGAGTTCCCGGGGTTCAGGGCGGCGTCGGTCTGGACCACGTTCTCGATGAGCCGGCCGGTCTGCGTGTGCAGCGACCGCCCCAGCGCGCTGACGACGCCGGTCGTCACCGTAGCCTGGAACCCCAACGGGTTGCCGATGGCGATCACGAGCTGGCCGGCGCGGAGGCGGGTCGAATCGCCGAACTCCGCACAGGGCAGCGTATCGCTACCGTCCAGCCGGATCACCGCAAGGTCGCTGTGCGGGTCGTTCCCGAGGATGCGGGCTCCCAGCGTGCGGCCGTCCTGCAGCCCGACGTCGATGCGGTCGGAGCCGCTGACGACGTGGCTGTTGGTGAGCACGTAGCCGTCGGGGGTGATGATGACGCCGCTGCCGGCGCCCCGCAGCTCCTCCATCCCGCGGCGGCGCAGGCGCTCGGGCGCGCGGCGCGCCATGCCGACGCTGACGACCGCCGGGCCGACCCGCTCGACGGCCGTGATCACGGCCTCGGAGTACGCGTCCAACGCCTCGGCCTCCACAACCTGCAGTGCCGCCGCGGCCTGGGCGCTGTCGATCTCAGAGATCAGCTGGTCAACACGCACAAGGATAACCTCCTATTAACATTGGCAACGCGCCCGGGCGGGCGGCTATTTCCGCACCGTCAGGCGGTCAGGCGCCGGGAGCCGGCGGGGTAAGACTGATAGGTAGGCGTTCCTGACGGAGGTGAATACCGATGCGCTACCTGTGTGTCGCCATGCTTGTGCTGGCGCTGGCCCTCCCGGCCGTCGCCGCGTCACCGCAATATGCCCTGGTGTACAACCTCACGTTCAACAGCGATGGCACGATCAGCGGGACGTTCGGCGGGATCCCGGTCAGCGGGACCTGGGGCGGAGGAAGCTGGACGCTCACCATCGACGGCAAGACATTCGCGACGGGAACGTACACGTGCAATGGGACGTGCACGTTCACGGGCACCACGCTCATGGGCAAATCCGCCAGCTTTACGTTCAGTTCTGCGACGCTGACGGGCACGAAGACCGGACAGCTCGCCGGCGTGTTCAGCAACCATGGCGGATGGGTCTCTTCCGTGACCAAGTGGGCTTCGGCGAATCTGACCGGCGTCCGCCGGGGCCAGATCGTCTCCGCGGCCGCGCACAACAACCAGCTCTGGAAGCAGGCCAACGGCAACGGGTCCGCCGCGAGCGCCAACAGTCATTCCAAGGAACAGAGCAACAACGGCGGCGGAAACGGAAAGGGGAAAGGCCCTAAGTAGGACGGACGCCGTAGTACAGCCCGCGGCCCATCAAGCCTTCCGCGTCGTGGCTGGGCTCTAACCCCGCGGCGCGGAAGGCGTCGAGATACTGCTCGTGGGTGAAGAGCCCCAACTCGTGATCTTCCGTAAAATACACTACCTGGTCGGGCGTCCCGACCAGGTAGTGAAATTCCAGGGTGGTCAGGGTGTCCCGCCGCTCGCTGGTGTTGATGCGGGCAATCTTCAACTTCGGTTCGTCTACGAACACAGCGCCCACATGGCCGGTCTCCCACCGGTCGGGGAGGATCCACGGTTCGACGATGACGATGCCGCCGGACACGGTGTGGCGGGCCATGGTCCGCAGCGCCTGCTTGAGCCGGACGTCGGTCTTCACGTAGCCGATCGAACTGAACAGACAGATGACGGCGTCGAACGACCGCGGCAGGGAGAAGTCCGCCAGGTCTCCCTGGTGCAGGGGAACGCCGGGGACACGCTGGGCGGCGATGGCCAGCATCTGCGGATCAAGATCGAGCCCCTCGACGTCGTACCATCGGCGGAGCTCCGCCAGGTGCGCCCCCGTCCCGCAGGCCAGGTCGAGGAGCGCGTTGCCGCCGCTGCGTGTGTGCGTCTGGATCAGGTCGTGGAGACGGACAGCCTCGGCCGCGTAATCCTTGCCGATGGCGGCGTAGATAGCGTCGTAGAATTGAGCGGACTTGGTGAACATGGAGATTGCTTCGTCGCGCCGCGCCTACGGCGCGCGCTCCTCGCAATGACGGATTAGGATCGCAACGACTGCACGAAGGCCTCACTAAACGTGCCCGAGTAGACTTCCACGGCCGGGCCGGTCATGCGGATGGACCAGTCCTCGGCCACGGAGATTTCGAGGCTGCCGCCCGGCATCTCGATAGTCACATTCCGGTCGGCCAGGCCCTTGCGCACGGCCGCCGCGGCGACGGCGCAGGCGCTGCTGCCCGACGCCATCGTCACCCCCGCGCCCCGCTCCCAGATCAGGATGGCGATCCGCCGCCTCGAGCGGACTTCCGCAAACTGCACATTGGTGCGGTTCGGAAACGCCGGATGCCGCTCCAGGAACGGGCCCAGCGTCTCAAGGTCCACGTCCGCCAGCGCCGGGACGAAGACCACGCAGTGTGGATTGCCCACCGACACGGCGGTGATCGTCAGCGGCCGGCCGTCGACGTCGATGAGTTCGTTGACGACCTCACGTGGAGCTCCGGTGACCGGAATGCGGTCGCTGGCGAACGTCGCCGCGCCCATGTCGACCGTGATCTGACCGGCGTCGCCGTCCCGGACGTCGAGGAGGATGCCGACGAGACCGCCGGGGGTCTCAATCGTGAACTGCGTTTTCGACGTCAGTCGATGATCGTAAAGATACCGCGCGAAGATCCGTAGGCCGTTGCCGCTCTTCTCCGCCTCGCTGCCGTCGGGGTTGTAGATGCGCAGCCCGAAGTCCGCGCGATCTGACGCCGCCAGTGCCAGGATGCCGTCGGAACCCGCGCCGAGGTGACGATCGCAGATTCGCCGGATCGCCTCCGGCGTCAGCGCAAACGACAGCGCAGCGGGGTCGAGCACGATGTAGTCGTTGCCCAGGGCGTGGGACTTTACAAACCAATCGGGCTTCGGGCTCCGGGCTTCGGGCTTCGGCGACTTCACGGCTTCGGTGGGGCCAGAAGGTTGGCTTCGAAGACGAACTGGGTCGCGGCCCGCGCCTGGTGGCGCGCCTTCGCGATGCCGACGAGTTCGGTGACCAGGGCGTCGAACGGGAGGCCGGCCGCTTCCCAGAGGTAGAAGGCGAGGGAGCCGGGCATCGTGTTCAGCTCGTTGATGTACAGCGCGTCGTGCCTCGGCTCATACAAAAAGTCCACGCGGGCGACACCCGATGCCCCCGTCAGCTCGAAAACTTTCGCCGCCAGCATCTGCACCCGGCCGCTCAGCTCCGCGGGGATGGGTGCCGGGATCAACCGGCTCTGCCCGGCCATGCCGGTCTTGCCAGCGTGCCCTGAACCACTCGCGTGGCTCGGGTTCAGGGTTTGCTTCGGCCCGGTCTTGCCGCGGCGGTACTTGTCGTCGAAACTGAGGACCGCGCTGCTGGATACCTGCTCGCAGACCGACACTTTGATCGGCGGCCCCATCACCGCGCAGTTGATCTCGATGAAATCCGTCAGTGCCCGCTCGACCAATGCCCGCTCGTCCAGCACCAGGGCCGTGTCCAGCGCTTGTTCGAGCGCGGCGCGGTCCGCGCAGCGCGCGACCCCGATGCTGCTGCCGAGGTTGACCGGCTTGACCATCACCGGATACCCGCAGAAATCCGCGACGCGGTCGGCAAAACCGTCGCCATTCCGCCAGGCCTCGCGGCTGACGCTGATGCAGTCGATCACCGGCAGCCGCGCCGCCCGGCACAGCGCCTTGGTCCGGACCTTGTCCATCGCAATCGCCGACGCCAGCACGCCCGATCCGACGTAGGGAACGTCAGCGACCTCGAACAGCCCCTGCAGGGTGCCGTCTTCCCCGTAGGTTCCGTGGATCGTGGGGAAGAACACGTCGGCCCACAGCGCCGGGGGACGGCCGAACAGGCGGCTCGCCGCCTGCGGGCTGGGGACCAATTCCCGGATCGTGCGGTCCGGACTGAGACTGACGCGCTGGACGTCCCGCAGGCGCCCGAGATCGAGGCGGCGGTCCGCGTAGAGCTTCAGGTTCTGCAGCGGACGGCCGGCGAACCATGCGCCGTCCTTGGTGACGTACACCGGCAGCACGGCAAACCCGGCCACGTCCAGGGCATCCATCGCCTGGTGACCGGTGATGACCGAAACCTCGTGCTCGACGGAGCGGCCGCCAAAGAAGACCGCGACCCGTTCAGGATTCGGCATATTGATCGGGCAGATCGTTCTCGAACAGCACCACGTCGCCTGGCTTGAGAATACGCTGAAGCACTCCCTCGGCCTCCTTGAGGGTGTTGACCGAGGTAACCCGGTCGGCGGCGAAACCGGCTTCCTCCAGGCCCGCGCGGATCGGCCGCGTTTGCGCCGGCCCAACGAGGATGACGTGATCGCAGATGGCTGCGGCCTGGCGGCCAAACGTCTTGTTGGCCTCCTCCTGCAGCGGGCCGAGCTCGACCATGCCCGGCGTGACAAGGACCTTCCGGCCGGTGGTGAATTGACGCAGAACGTCCAGCGCCTCAGCCGCACCCTCGGGATTGGAGTTGTACGCGTCGTCGATGACAGTCACCCCCCCGGCGCCCTCGAGCGGCTGCAGCCGGTGCTCCGGCGCCTCGAGTCGCGCCGCACCCGCGGCGATGTCTTCCAGCGACAGCCCGAGCTCGAGCGCGGCCGCCGCGGCGGCCAGGATATTGGGCACGTTGTGCCGCCCCAACAGTCGCGTCGCCACGGGAACGCGGGTGGCGGAGTCATCCACGAGGACGAAGGACAAGCCCTGCCTGCTGTGGGCGATGCCTTCGGCACGGACCCGCAGCGTGCCCGGGGCGATGATACCGAACCGCAGGACCTTCACGTGAGTGGTGCGATCGGCCAGGGCCCGGCACCGCGGATCATCGGCGTTGAACACGGCGGCCCCGCCGGGTGGAAGTGACTGCATGAGCTCGTATTTCGTTGCCTCGATGTTCTCGATCGATCCAAACCACTCCAGGTGCTGGGGGCCGATCGCGGTGAGAATCCCGATGCGGGGGTGGACCAGGTCGGCGATCTCGCGAATCTCGCCGCGGCCGTAGGCGGCCATCTCCACGATAAAGACCTCGTGCTCGGCGGCCAGCTGCTCGTTGATGACGCGGCATACTCCCATGTAGGTGTTGTAGCTGCCGGGGGTCATCAACGTGCGGTAGCGCTGCGAGAGGATGGTCTGCAGAAAATGCTTCGTGGACGTCTTCCCGTAACTGCCGGTGATCCCGATGACGATGGGCTTGGCTTCGGCGAGACGCGCGGACGCGGTGCGGAGGAATCGCCCGTTGATCGCGCGCTGGACGGGTGCGAGCAGCCAGTTCGACAGCGGCACGACGAAGGGAGCGGCGAGCACGATGCTGATCGCTCCGGCGATCGTCCAGGCTATGCTTCCGGCCGCCCCGACCGCCACGGCGGCGGCAAACAGCAGCAAGACGAATCCGGCGACCATGGCGGTGCGGATCGCTCTGCCCGTAAAGACGAGCGGTTTCTTGGTGCTGCCGGCGGGACGCGACAGCACCCGCGCCGCGCGGGCCGGGTCCGCAGCCATCCACCTGAGCAGGCGCGTGGTGACGTAGCTTTCGAGCTGCAGGACGTGCAGCGTCCGCAGCAGGATGAGGACCGACCACGCGAGGGCAAGCCCCAGCGCGGCGGCGGCGATCATCTGAGTTCTTCCGGAAGAGGGCCACGTAGAAACCGGCCCACGATGAGCCGGAACTTCCCGAACTGATCCAGGAACGGGTAGTGGCCTGCGCCGTCGATGATGGCCAGCGATGCGCCCGGAATGAGCCGAGACATCCGGCGGGCAACACCCAACGGCGTCTCGGTATCCCCGCTTCCCCATACCAGCAGCGTCGGCGCCTGGATCGAGGGCAGCATCGGCGCCAGGTCCTCGTTCACGACCTTGACGAACGTCGCGCGCATCGGGCCGGCCTGCGCGTAGTCCGGCGAGGCGACCTTGCTGTAGATGCGGTCGCGCACCGCCTGTCCCGGTCCGCCGCCGTATCGTGCGATGCCGCGGGCGAGACGGGCCAGCCCGGTCCGCATATGGTAGGCGATGGAGCGCGGAGGCAGCAGTCCCGCGCTGCTCACCAGCACCAGTTTGTCGACCCGCTGCGGGTGGCGGGCGGCGAGATCTAGCGCGATGCGCCCTCCGAATGAATGACCCAGGACGTGCGGACGGGAGATCCGCAGCCGGTCCAGCACGGCGAGCACGCAGGACGTGAAGTCCGCGGTGCTCCATGCATCCGGCGGCAACCCGCTGCGGCCGTGGCCGGGCAGGTCGATCGCGGTGACGTCGTATTCCCGGGCGAGATCGTCATGGACGAGCGCCATCGTCGCGCTGGAGGCCCCCCATCCGTGCAACAGAACGACGGGGTGACCGGTACCGGAGCGACCATACCAGACGCGAGTGCCGGCAACGTCCAGGGTGTTCATCGACGGAGCCCGCGGAGGCGCTTCACTCATCGGAAACAAACATACACTATCCGGAGGACCGGTGTCGTGAAGGGCGGACTCGCGGGGGGGAGAATAATCCGTGAGCCGAATGCGTTCTTGACGCTAATGCCCCAGAAGCAGATCGAGATCATCCTCATGCGGCAGCTCGCCAGCTACCTGGCGCTGCCGATCTTTGTCGTCGACCCCGACGGCAACCTGCTGTTCTACAATGAGCCCGCGGAGGCGCTGTTGGGGCGCACGTTCGATGAGGCGGGCGAGATGCCAATGAGCGAGTGGTCGACCATCTTCAAGCAGACGGACGAACACGGGGCGCCGCTGCAGCCCACTGAGCTGCCGCTGGTGCAAGCGCTGCAGAGCCGCCGCCCGGCGCACCGCGCGCTCCGCATCACCGGCCTGGACGGCGTGTCGCGCCAACTCGAGGTCACCGCGTTTCCCCTGGAAGGACAGGGCGGTCGCCTGCTCGGCGCGGCGGCGTTGTTCTGGGGGTTCGAGCACGAATGAAGATCACGTTGTGGGGGACGCGCGGATCGCTCCCCAGTCCCGGTCCGGAGACGGTGCGCTACGGTGGCAATACCTCGTGCGTGGAAGTCCGCAGCGACGACGGCACGCTGCTCGTGCTCGACGCCGGCACCGGCATCCGGCGGCTCGGCACCTCGGTTGAACCGGACATCCGGCGGATCGACATCCTCCTCACGCACCTCCACATGGACCACATCCAGGGGTTCGGCTTCTTCCATCCGCTGTACCGGTCCGACCTCGACGTCCACGTCTACGGTCCCCCGTCGACGACCCATGACCTGCGCACGCGGCTGACCAAGTACCTCTCGCCGCCGCTGTTCCCCGTGCGGCTGCGCGATCTCCCGGTGAAGCTGTCGCTGCACGACGTCCCGCTGGGTGCGTTCAACGTCAACGGCCTGCGGGTGGAAAGCGCGCTGATCTCGCATCCGGGGCCTACGGTCGGCTACCGCATCTCGGACCGCTCCGGGACGATCGTGTATCTACCCGATCACGAACCGGCACTGGGAGCGCAAGCGTTTCCGCTCGCCGCCGACTGGACGTCGGGCGCCGCCCTGGCCAGGCGCGCGGACCTTCTCATCCACGATACGCAGTACACGCAGCGGGAGTACGAGCAGCACGTCGGGTGGGGCCACAGCGCGATCGAGCACACGGTGGCGTTCGCGACGTTGACGCAGGTGACCCACCTGCTGACGTTCCACCATGATCCCGGACACTCCGACGAGATGATCGACCAGATGGAGCAGGCCGTCAGGCGGCAGCGGCTGCCCTTCGCGCTGCTCTCCGGACGCGAGGATGCCGCGTTCACGATCGGGTCCGGCAGCGTGCGCGCGGCATGATCGAGGGCGTGCAGGACGTGTACTACAACGTGCGCGACATGCCCGCCGCGCTGCGCTTCTACCGGGACGTCCTGGGACTGCGTGTCGTCGAAGAATCCGCGCACTGGAGCGCGTTGGACGTCGGGGGCGTGCGCGTGGGCCTGCACGGCACCGGGGGCGCGCCGGTCCCGACCGTCCCGCGGTCCGCCGGCGGCGCGAAAGCCGGGGCGACCCTGACCTTGCGCGTGGGAGACCTCCACGCGGAAGTGACGCGGTTGAAGCAGGCGGGAGTGCAGTTCCTCGGCGACGTCGACACCGGTGAGTGGGGCAGCACGGCTACGTTCGAAGATCCCGACGGCAACGTCCTCAAGCTCATGCAACCCGCACGCCGCTAGTCCCACGACGGGATGGCCTGGATCAGCCCCGACGGGCGCCTGGTACTGGCCGCCCGCGGGCTGCGCACCTTCGCCTACGGCTTCCTCAGCGTCCTGCTGGGCGTATACCTGGAGCAAACCGGCTTCGCGCCATGGCAGGTCGGCGCGGTCCTGACGACGACTCTCGCCGGCTCCGCGGTCCTCACGGTGCTGTTCTCCCTGCACGCCGACCGCTGGGGCCGCCGGCGCATGCTGCGGGTCAGTGCGATGCTGATGGCCGCGTCAGGACTGGCGTTCGCCCTGACCGACCGATATCCGCTGCTCATCCTCGCATCGCTCACCGGCACGATCGGCGCCACGTCCGGCGAAGTGGGCCCCTTCCTGTCGCTGGAGCAGGCAATCCTTCCGCAGACCGTCCCGGCGAACCGGCGGAACGTGTTGTTCGGGCTCTACAATACGATCGGCGCGCTGTCGGGTGCGGCCGGAGCACTGTTCGCGGGAGCCCCGGCGCTGATGGAACGCGTCCTGGGAATGACGCCTCCCGCCGCGTTCCGGACGATGTTCTTCGTCTACGCGGCGCTCGCGGGGGGCTCGTTCATCCTGTTCGCGCTTCTCACTCCGCAGGTAGAACTGAGCGCGGAAGGACGGCCGGCCATCTCGGGGCTCGGGCGGTCACGGGGCACCGTGCTCCGGCTCTCGGCGCTGTTCGGACTCGACGCTCTCGCCGGGGGATTCGTCGTGCAGAGTCTCCTCGCGTTCTGGTTTCACCTGCGCTGGGGAGCCGGACCGGAGCTGCTGGGCCCGATCTTTCTCGGCGTGGGGCTGCTGCAGGGAATCTCGTTCCTCGTCGCGGCGCGCGTTGCCGATCGCATCGGACTGATCAACACGATGGTCTTCACCCACCTGCCGAGTAATCTTCTCCTGATGGCGATCCCGCTCGCCCCATCTCTCCCCGCGGCGATCGGGTTCACCCTGGCCCGCCACGCGCTGTCGCAGATGGACGTGCCGACACGGCAGAGCTATGTCGTCGCGGTGGTTGATCCGGAAGAGCGCACCGCGGCGGCCGGGTTGACCAACGTCGTCCGCAACGTCGCGCAGGCGGTCGCACCGGTACTGTCAGGGTATGCGATGCAGGTGGTCTCGCTGGGCCTGCCGTTTTTCATCGGCGGCGGCTTGAAGATTGTCTACGACCTGAGCTTATTCGCGATGTTCCGGAAGATCAAACCGCCCGAGGAGGCCGATGAGCGAATCTCCGGCGGAGGGCACCGGTGATCCGCGGCGTGATCTTCGACCTCGGGGGAACGTTGACGGCGCGCGTGCGGCTGACGCCGGAAGCGATGGAACACGCCAACGCGGAATCGCTGGCGGCGTGGCTGCGGAGCCGCGGGCACGACACCGGAGATGAGTTCGTGGGCGCGTTGGTTGCGGAACGCACCGCCAGGTTTCTCGAGCGCGCCCGCGGGCTGAAGGAGATCCGGGCGGCGGCGGCGCTGACACCCGTGCTGGGGCGCTCAGGTCTGCCCACCGATGCGAAGTTCGTCGCGGCAGCCGAGGCCGCGTTCTTCGCGCCCGAGCTGAATGAAATGCGCTTGCTTCCCGGGGCGGCCGACCTCCTGGACCGCCTTGCGCAGCGCGGGATACGCCGCGGGCTGGCCTCCAATGCCTCGTCGC
>DASYRL010000004.1:0-29321 GCA_036004445.1 bacterium | reverse complement strand
GGGGACGAAGTCCGGCATGCAGACCGGCCGGGTCGACGTCCGGCGGGGGGACGAGCTGGTCGCCGAGGGCACCGGATTGCTGGTGATCCGCGCGTAGATGCTCGCCGCGATCGGCGCCCTCATCCTCGCCGCGATCGCACTGGCGGTGCTCGTGAGTCACCACATCGCCTACTTCCGCCGCGCACGCATCCCGTCGTTTGGCGCATTTCTGGAGACGGCCGGCTGGATGATCCTCCTGCTGGTCGCTCTGGCCGCGCTGGGCGGCGGGCTCCGCGACCCGGGGACCGCGCGCGTCGAGGCGGCCACGGCAACGGTCGGGGTGATCTGCGCGGTAGTCGGATGGAGGCTTCGCAGCCGGATGGTGTCGGATGGACGAGGGTGAACGGCTCGTCGCCACCAATCGCCGGGCCCGGTTCGAGTACCACATCGACGACGCCCTCGAGGCGGGAGTGGTGCTCACCGGCACGGAGGTCAAGGCCCTGCGGGCGGGCCGAGCCAGCATTCAGGATGCCTTCGCCCGGGTCGAGGACGGGGAGGTCTGGCTCTATCACATGCACATCCCGCCCTATGAGGCCGGAAACATCTTCAACCACGACCCGCTGCGGAAGCGAAAACTCCTCCTCCATGGGTCACAGATCCGGCGCCTGGAGGGAGCGGCGCAGCAGAAGGGATATACGCTCGTGCCCCTCCGCGTATACTTCCGCCGCGGAAGGGCCAAAGTTGAACTCGCAATCGCCCACGGCAAGAAGCAATATGACAAGCGAGCGGATATCGCCCGTCGGGACGCCGACCGGCTGATTGAGCGGGCGGTCAAACGCAAACTTCCTCCGAACTTGCCGACTTAGTGGGAGTTTCCTTGGGTATGAACACATCATAACGAGGCGGAGATCTCCGTGTCCGCGATCATCACAGTCGTATTCGCCATCCTCTCGGTAGGGGGGATGGTGTATGCCGGCCATGCGTTCCAGATCGCCCACACCCACGCGCTGGCGTTCGTTCCGCTCGGCGCGATGATCCTGGGGAGTGGGGCCGCCGTGGGCATCGCCCTGGCCGTCCGGTTGACGCGCAACTACGATACGTCCGGACTGCGGCGGCTGGCGGAATTTCTCGGGTTTGTGACCTACGTGGCCGTCGTCGTATTGGACTACCAGGGGGCGACCGTGCGGGTTGGCACGAAGGTGTTTTCGGTGGCCCAGGCCTGGGGGCCGCTCGGGTATCTTCAGCACCTGGTCGACCAGGGAGCGGTCACGGCGGTGAAGCAGCTGCCGGCGTTCCTTGTCATCCCCCCACAGGCGATGCTCTGGGTGGGGATCGGCCAGGTCATCTTGGAAATGCTGGGCGCGGTGGTCGTGACCGGGTGGGTGATCTCGCTCGTCACCGACGTGCCATTCTGCTGGAGGAACCGGCGATTCTACTCGCTGCGGTATGTGGTCGAGACGACCAACGCGGTGGCGGTCCAGGAATGGGAGAAGGCGATGTACGAGCGCCGGCCCATCGAATCGCGCGCGATCTTCGCCAGGGTGCGGACCGACCGGGCCGGGCCTACCGATCAGGACTGGACGCGGGTGGTTGTGCACCAGTGTGACGTGTGCCACGCCAGCCGGGTGCGCATCGAGCGGCGGCACCGTGCCGTCGGGCGCGTCCTCACCGAGCCCGCCGGAGAACTGATCTTCGACGAAGCCCGCGGATCCGCGCTGCTGGCGAGCTGAACCGGACGCGGGTTCGATCACTACTTACTTCCAAATATGAAAACGGCCCCAGTGCAGGGCCGTTTTCATATTTGGTGGAGGCGGCGGGAATCGAACTTTCCGCCCCCGCAAGGTGCCTAGTCCCGTCTACTGCCGTTAATCCCGCACGACATTGGGCGTTTCGTACAACTCCGCTTGTCCGGTCTTCTCTCTACATCTGCCACGTATCGACCTTTCTGGTGCCAGGATGGTGCCAGAAGACCGAGAGGACTGTGGGAGTTCTTGATTTCACGTGATGTGCTTGAAGCGGGCTGAGCTTCTCACACCGCGCCCACCGCCTTGGGCTTGAAGATCCTGTAACCTGACACTGGCAGTCTAGCCCGAGTGCTACCCTCGGCGGTATGGTGCGGAACCCGCGTGTGGCGCCACGCGTCCCAAAGTATGTCGATCTGCACCGCAAAGTCTGCTGCCGTCTTAGCGTCACCCGCCTGCCACGCCTGATGCCGATGCGCCTCAGCACCGTTGATCGCCGCCTTGATTTCCTCGGGACTCATGGTCTCCAGCCTCAGCTCGATACCTATCGCGTGCTCGCACGTGATCGAGCCACCCCGCTGCGGCAAGTATACCAAACAACTGCAACCGCCGACGGGACTGCCCTAGTTGCTACCCTGGTGGAGGGTTTGCAACGAGTTCCTTTGGTATGATCAGCGGGCCGTCACGAGGAACTTGATCGCCGTACGCTCCTCCCCCTCAATCTCAACCTTGGTGAATGCAGGAACTACCACCAAGTCAATCCCGTTAGGAGCAACGAACCCCCGGGCGATCGCGATCGCCTTCACCGTCTGATTGACCGAGCCTGCGCCTACTGCCTGCAGTTCCACGGACCCTTTTTCGCGAAACACTGCAGCAAGTGCACCAGCAACCGCCTTCGGTTTCGAGTCGGCAGAAACCCTGAGCACCTCCGGCACGGGGATGCCTCCGTCGTTGCTGCGACTATGAGTTCGAGTGTTGGTTCTGGCTGCATTTCGCAGGGAGCAATGAATTCCTCCTGCGTCTTCCTCCCAGCGTACTTTCCGCGTCCTCTAAGGCGCTACGGTCATCCTGTCCCCAACATCCTCACGCGCGATTCAGGTTATAATTGGTCTTGTCCTGAGGTCCGCGCACAGACTACCGAATCCCGCGCACGCCGGGCCGCCGTCACGGCCTTCCTGCGCATTGGTGGCGGCCGCGGAGCCAGTCTCGCATCGAATCCACGCGAGTATCGGGCGCGTAGCCGCCCACAGCGAGGTGTACGACGTCCATCGGCCGCCAGAACCACGCGCGACCACTCAAGGTGGCTGTGATCGGAACCTACCCGCCGCGGCAGTGCGGGATCGCCGCCTTTACCGGCGATCTCTGTGACGCCTTGGCCGCCGGGTGTCCTGAGGTGACGTGCTTTGCCGTCGCGGTGAACGACACTCCCACGGGTTGCGTGTATCCTCCCCGCGTGCGCTTCGAAATCGACGAAGGGGACTTCACCTCCTACCGGCGCGCGGCGGAATTCCTGAACATCAACAACGTCGACGTGGTCTGCGTGCAGCACGAGTACGGTATCTTCGGCGGGCCCGCCGGCAGCTATCTCCTGGCGATGCTGCGCGACCTCCGCATGCCGGTAGTCACCACGCCGCACACAATTTTGCGTGAGCCCGATCCCCTGCAGCGCCGGGTCCTGGAGGAGCTGGTTCAGTGCTCGGACCGGCTGGTGGTCATGAGCCAGCGCGCCGCCGACTTTCTCCGGGAGCTGTATGGTGCGCCCGAAGCGAAGATCGACATCATACCCCACGGTATTCCCGACGTACCGTTTGTCGATCCCAACCTCTACAAGGGCCGGTTGGGGCTGGAAGGCCGGCAGGTCTTGCTGACCTTCGGGTTGCTGTCTCCCAACAGAGGAATCGAATACGCGATCAAAGCGCTCCCGGCCATCCTGGCGCGCTACCCCAATGTGGTCTACATCATCCTGGGCGCCACTCATCCGCACGTGCGGCGCCGGGAAGGCGAATCGTACAGGCTGTCCCTGGAACGGCTGACTCAGGCCAGCGGGGTGGGCCAGCAGGTCATCTTTGACAATCGGTTCGTCAGCCTCGGGAGACTCGTGCAGATCCTCGGGGCCGCGGACATCTACATCACCCCGTATCTCAACCCGGCGCAGATCGCCTCGGGTACGCTGAGCTACGCGGTTGGCGCGGGGAAAGCCGTCGTCTCGACGCCGTACCTGTATGCCGAGGAACTCCTGGCCGGCGGGCGCGGGGTGCTGGTGCCCTTCCGGAATCCCCAGGTCATCGCCCGGCGGGTTATCGACCTGTTGGACAACGAGGCCGAACGGCACGCCATGCGCAAGCGCGCGTATCTCTATGGCCGCGAGATGATCTGGCCGGTCGTCGCGCGGAAGTACATGGACAGCTTCGAGCGGACCCGTCAGGAGCGGATGCGCCGGCCGCGGCCGGCGTTCGCGGTCAAGCCTCTGCTGGAGCGGCCCGTCGAGCTGCCGGCTCTCAAGCCCGACCACCTGTATCGTCTGACTGACGATGTGGGGATCATGCAGCACGCCGTCTTCACGGTGCCAAACTATGACGAGGGGTATACCACCGATGACAACGCCCGGGTCCTGATCGCTTCCGTCCTGCTGGAAGAGGTGGAAGATGCGGCCATCGACAATGCTCATGATCTGGCGTCGCGCTACTTGGCCTTTCTCTGGCATGCCTTCGATGGCCCATCGGGTCGGTTCCGGAACTTCCTCTCATTCGATCGCCGTTGGCTGGAGCAGGCGGGCTCGGAGGACAGCAACGCCCGCGCCCTGTGGGCCATCGGGGTGGTCGTGGGCCGGTCCATACATGCAGGCCTCCGGGGGCCAGCTGGCAGGTTGTTTAACCAAGCGCTTCCGGCGGTGCTAGACTTTACCAGCCCACGGGCCTGGGCATTCGCCCTCTTCGGCATCCAGGAGTACCTCCGGCGGTTCTCAGGGGACAGGGCGGCCCGGCGGGCGCGCGAGGTGCTGGCCGGCCGGCTCCTGGAGGCCTACCGGCGGACGGCCTCGCCGGACTGGCCGTGGTTCGAGGAGATCGTGGCCTACTGCAACGCCAGCCTGCCGCATGCCCTGCTGGAGTGTGGCCGGCGGATGGGACGGTCCGATATGATCGAGGCCGGCCTGACCTCCCTGGAGTGGCTGGCGAGCGTCCAGCGATCGCGCAAGGGGCACTTCGTGCCTATCGGCTCCAATGGGTTCTATCGCCGGGGCGGGGAGCGCGCCCGCTTCGATCAGCAGCCTGTCGAAGCGCAGACCATGGTCTCGGCGTGCCTGGCGGCCTCAGGCGTCACCGGCGAGGCCCGCTGGCAGGAAGAAGCGCGGCGGGCCTTTGAGTGGTTCCTGGGACGGAACGACCTCGGCCTGTCGCTCTACGACTCGTCGTCGGGCGGCTGCCGAGACGGGCTGCACCCAGATCGCGCCAACGAGAACCAGGGCGCCGAGTCCACCCTGGCCTTTCTTCTGGCGTTGCTGGAGATGCGGCTGGCCGAGCAGGTGCTGGGGCTGGCGGACGCCACCGTTCCGGAGGTCCCGGCGGCAGCGGCCCGCTCGCAGCCAGTTGTGGGTCATCCCTGATTCGAACAGAGACGTCCGTGCACATCGCGATGCTGGCTCCGATCTCCTGGCGCGTGCCGCCCCGGCACTATGGGCCGTGGGAGCGCGTGGTCTGGCTGCTCACCGAAGGGTTGGTCGAGCGTGGGGTCGATGTCACGCTCTTTGCCACAGCCGATTCCGTCACCCGGGCGCGGCTCGTGTCGGTCTGTCCGCGGCCCTACTCCGAAGATCCCACTCTCGATGGAAAGGTGTGGGAGTGCCTGCACGCCGCCGCGGCGTTCGAGCGCGCCTCGGAGTTCGACCTCATCCACAACCACATGGATTTCCTGCCGCTCACCTACAGCGGCCTGGTCCAGACGCCGGTGCTCACCACGATCCACGGCTTCTCGTCCGACCGGATCCTCCCCGTTTACGAGCGCTACGATGGGCGGACGCACTACGTCGCCATCAGCGAGGCGGATCGCCATCCGCGTCTCGACTATGTCGCTACGATCCATCACGGTATCTTGCTCTCTGAGTTCACGCTGGGGGAGACTCCGGGCAACTATCTGCTCTTCTTCGGTCGAATTCATCCGGACAAGGGGACGGCCGAGGCGATCGAGGTGGCCAGGCGGGCGGGTCGCCGGTTGATCATTGCCGGCATCATCCATGATCGCGACTACTTCGAGCGCCAGGTCGTGCCGCACCTGGACGGTGACCGGGTGAGCTACGTGGGCTCGGTGGGCGCCGGGGCGCGCGATGCCCTGCTGGGCGGCGCGCTCGCCCTGCTGCACCTCAGCAACTTCGAGGAGCCGTTTGGACTCAGTATGGTGGAGGCCATGGCCACCGGCACACCGATCATCGCGCGGGGCCGAGGCGCGGTGCCGGAGATCGTCCGCCACGGGGAGACCGGCTTCATCGTGGACACCGTGGATGAGGCGGTGCGCGCGCTGGACGAGATCCCGGCCCTGGACCGCAGGCGGGTGCGCCGGCATGTCGAGCAGCACTTCAGCCGCGACCGCATGGTGGACGAGTACCTGCGCGTCTACCACGAGGTCCTGCAGCGACGGGCGAAGGAGGTCATCTCATGAGCGTTATGGTCCCGGAGACCGGCTAGCACGAAGAATTATTCGTTCGCCGACCGGCAATCCATCCCAATGCAGCGGACCGGTCTTACTCGGTCAACAGCGTCTTCAACCCTGGTGCGACGATGCTACTGTTGGCTCCCCGGTCCCTCTGCGTACCCAGCAGACAAGCAATTGGGGGCGCGGCTTTCCGAGCAACCCTTTGGTTCAATCTGCAAAGGGTGCCACTATGGTGCCAAAAGCAGAGACGTGAGTCGAAATCTCCGGTTCATGGCGCGAATCGTCACTAAGAGGTTGCGGGAACTAACCCCGCTCACCAGAAACGGAAAATGGCCCAAAACGCGGGCCATTTCTCATTTTTGGTGGAGGCGGCGGGAATCGAACCCGCGTCCTGAGATTGCGAGGGCGAAGCGTCTACGCGTGTAGCTCAGCGTTTGGTTCTCGCGATTGACGGCTCCTCTGAGCCGGATCCGCCGACCGCCAGCCCGTTGGAGTTCCCTCGCAGCGCCTGGGCCGGGCGCTACTCGGTAGCCGGCTTGTGACGTTCACACCGGGCCGCCGGCCCTCTCGGGTGAACGTACGCTGTTATTTAAGCAGCGTAAGCGTACTGGGTAGTGTCGGCGTTTATGCGCCTTCCAGGAGTTTAACGAGGACCCGGAACACCTCGACGCGCAGCCTCGCTGCTGCCATCCCAGTCGAGACCGTTCGCCCCCACTGGATGCATCGATTATACCAGACTGGGTAAAGGTCTGCCGGGAGGGTTAGCCATGCCCAAACAATCAGCGGCCAAGCGGAGGCAAGGCGACTGGTCTCGTGCGACGCGGCCCCACCAAGTGCAGAACTCCCAAGCCCTGGTGAAGCGGAGCAAGCAGGCCAACCGTAAGAAGAAGGAAGAGGGCAAACAGTTTGGAGATCAAGCTCCGTAGGGTACCTGCGCTAACGGCCCGTGAGTGGCCACAGGCGCGGCACAATGACGATCGCCAGGCCATAGATGATCACCGTCAGCGGCAGCCCCACTCTGAAGAAGTCGAAGAACCGGTAGCGGCCCGGCCCGTAGACCATCAGGGTGGCAGGTTCCAGCGGCGTGAGGAACGATGCGCTTGCCGCCACCGCGACCATTACCGCGAACGGGCGCGGGTCTAAATTCAGTGCCAGCGCGGCCTGGATCGCCACCGGCAGCACGACGACCGCGGCGGCCTGATTGGACATCGGTTGGGTGAGGGCAAGCGTCAGCGCGAAGAACGCGCTGAGCAGCCACACCGGATCGGCGCCACGCATGAGCGCGACGATTCGATGCGCCAGGAAGGCGGCCGTGCCCGTGCGCTCCATTGCCGCGCCGATCGCCAGCACGCTGCCGATGAAGATCAGGAGCTTCCACTCGACTCGCTGGTAGGCCTCTTCCGGCGTAATCGCACGGGCCGCCAGCGCCACCGCGGCGCCCGCCAGGACGGCAACCGGCAGCGGCAGGACATTGGCCGTTGCCAGGACCAGCGCGCCGAGGAAACTCCCCACGGCGATCGGGGCGCGGCGGACGTTGTACCGGCGAGGACTGACTTCCCCCAGCACGACCCCGACCTCCGCGGCATCCATCGCCGTGATGACCTCGGGGTCTCCCTGGACCAGCAGAACGTCGCCCACCGCCAGCCGAACACCGTTGAGACGCCGGTACACCGTGCCTCCCCGGTGGGTGATGGCCAGGACCTGCAGCCCCAGGCGTTCCCGAACCCGGGCTCCTGCGATGGTGTGTCCGATGAGTCGGGAGCCCGGCAGCAGGATGACTTCTGCCAGGCGGATCCGATCGCTCTGAAGGGCGGGATCGGTAACCTCAATGTCGCCGTGGATGTCGACGCCGACGGCGTCCTTGATCTTCAAGATGTTCTCGCGCACTCCCTCGACGACGAGAATGTCGCCGCTCTGAAGCTTGGTATTGGACCGCAGGCCGACCCGGGCGCCGTCGCCGCGGGTGATGGTCAGCACGGTCAGATCGTAGTCGGGACCGAGCCGGGCCTCGGCCAGCGTCTTCCCGATCAGCCCGGACTTCTCCGGGATCACCAGCTCGCTGACGTACTGGCGGATGCCGAACTTGTCGGTGAGGTCTTCGGGCACCCGCCGATCGGGAAGCAGCTTAGCCGCCACGCCCCACAGGTATCCGAGGCCTACCACGGCGATCGGGATCCCGACAGCGCTGAGTTCAAACATCGACAGCGGCGCCCGACCGTACTCTACGAGCAGACCGCTTACGACGATGTTCGTCGAGGTGCTGATCAGCGTCACCGAGCTGGCCAGGATAGCGGCGAACGCCATTGGCATCAGCAGCGTCGACGAGTTCACCCTGGCACGGCCGGCCAGACCGATCGTGATGGGAAGGAAGAATGCCGCCGCCGCCGTGTTGCTCATGAACGAGGACAATGCCGTGACCGGGGCCGTCACCCATACCAGCAGGTGATTGGGGTTCGTGCCCACCCGGCGGAAGACGGCCCGCCCGATGGACTCCACGACGCCCGTGCGCTCCAGCGCCGCCGTCAGGATGAGCAGGCCCAGGATGAGGAGGACCGTCTGGCTGCCGAAACCGCGAAAGGCCACATCCACGGGCAGCAGACCGGTTACGACCAGCATGATCACGGCGCCGAGTCCCACCACGTCGGGGGAGAGCCAGTCGTAGGCGAGCGCGACGAGCATTGCGGCGACGATGGCGAGGAGCGACAGGATCTCGAGCGGCACTAAGAGGCCACCATGATCGGTTTCTCATCGGTGAGTTTAACACGCGGCAACGGTGGGCAATGGTCACGAGATGGACATGGCCCGGCTGCGCATCCTGGTTCTCCTCGCGGCGACCGCTGCCCTGGCCACGTCCGGTTGCGGCGGCACCGGCGCCGCGGGCGGCTCGCGCACGCTTACCGTCTATGGGTTCAGCATCCTCGGAGAGGTCATGACCAAGGGCATCTTTCCCGCGTTCGCGGAGTCGTGGCAGCGCGAGCGCCGCGAACGGCTGGAGATTCTCGGCGCGTTCGCCAGCTCCGGGACGGTCACGAACCAGATTCTCTTCGGAGCTCCCGCGCAGGTGGCGATCCTGTCGCTGGAACTTGACGCGCTGAAGCTGCGCAAGGCGCGAGTCGCGCGGACCGACTGGCACACGTTTCCGCATCGAGGGGTGGTGAACCGCACCCCGTTCATCGTCATTACCCGCCCGGGTAATCCAAAGCAGATCCGTGGGTTCCACGATCTCACCCGGCCCAGGATAGCCATTGCGCACCCCGATCCGCTGACCTCGGGAGGCGCCCTGTGGGCGCTCCTCGCCGAATACGGC
Organism: bacterium; assembly: GCA_036004445.1. Taxonomy (GTDB): domain Bacteria; phylum Sysuimicrobiota; class Sysuimicrobiia; order Sysuimicrobiales; family Kaftiobacteriaceae; genus DASXUC01. The sequence continues at coordinate 19,646 of DASYRL010000004.1, read as the reverse complement.
TCGGTTACGCTGACCGGCGGTACTCCCGCCGAGGCGCGCGCGCAGCTGCTCGGTATCTGGCGCAACGTCCGCTACCAGGCGTCATCGGCGCGTGCCGTCCGCACGCAGTTCGAAGCGGGGTTCGGCGACGCACTGATCACCTACGAACAGGAGACCCTCAGCAAGCCGATCAAGGGCACCGTGGTCATTCCACCGTCGACGATTCTCAGCGAGCACGTCGCCGTGCTCGTGGACCGCAACGTCCGCCCGCAGGACCGCGAGCTGGTGAACGCGTTCTTGAGGTTTCTGTGGACCCCGGATGCGCAGCGCATTTTCGTCAAGTTCGGCTTTCGCAGCGTGGACGAACGTCTCAACGCCGAAAATCCGGATTTCGGGTCCATCGCGCGCCCGTTCACCGTCGCGGACCTGGGCGGGTGGCCGGCGGCGTACGCGACGATCGTCGAAGGCGTCTGGAAAGGCCAAGTCCTTCCTGAGGTGCGAAAGTGACCAAGCGATCGTTCCTACCGGTGGGGATCGTGTTCACGTACCTGCTCCCGCTGCTCCTTTTTCCAATCGCCGCGGTGTTCATTTTCGCGGCGAGCGGGGGCGCGCGGGAATTCGTCGCGGCGCTGGCGACGCGTGAAGCGCTCTTCGCGCTGCGGCTCAGCCTGCTGATCGCCCTGGGCACCGCGGCCATCAACGCCGTACTGGGCACGGCCACCGCGTACGTGTTGTCCCGGTACCGGTTCCGCGGGCAGGGCGCTCTCAGCGTGGTCGTGAGCCTGCCGGTCGCCATCCCCACGGTGGTCGTGGGCACGAGCCTGCTCTTGCTGTGGGGGCCGATCGGGTTGCTCGGCCGCTTCCTGGATCCCCTCGGCTTCCGTCCGATGTTCGCTCCCCTGGGCATCCTCATGGCGCATCTCTTCGTGAACTTTCCGTACATGGTCAGCGCCGTCAAGCCCGTGCTGGATCAACTTGAGAAAACCTATGAGGAAGCCGCCTACACCATGGGCGCCACGCCGTGGAAAACCTTCCAGCACGTGATGTTGCCGGCGCTGCGCGGTGGGCTCTTCGCGGGGAGCCTGCTCACGTTCGCGCACTCCCTTGGCGAATTCGGCGCGACCGTCATGGTCTCCGGCAACCTTGCGCTACGCACGCAGACGGCGCCGCTGTTCGTCTTTGCGATGTTTGAAGCGGGCAACGTGCAGGCGGCCAATGCCGTCGCCGCGGTGCTGACGATTATCTCGTTCCTCCTGTTCTTTGCGCTGCTCAGGTTCTCCGCGCGGCCGGAACGCGAGGCAGGCTAATGTCCATCGTGCTTGAAGGCGTCACCAAACGCTTTGGACCGCTGGCCGTCGTCGACGGCGTCCACCTCGAGGTAGAAGACGGTGAGCTTTACGTGCTCTTGGGAGAAAGCGGAAGCGGAAAGAGCACCGTCCTCCGTCTCATCGCGGGGCTGACCGGTCTTGACGGCGGCCGGATGCTGCTGCACGGCCGCGACGTGACGCAGCTACCGCCGCAGCAGCGCGGGGTAGGGCTGGTGTTCCAGAACTACTCGCTGTTCCAGCACATGACCGTCGCGCAGAACGTGGAGTTCGGGTTGATGATCCGCAAGACCGCGCAGGACGAGCGGGCCGCGGTCCGGGCCCGACTGCTCGAACTGGTCGGATTGGCCGGGTTGGATTCCCGCTACCCCGCGCAGTTGTCGGGCGGGCAGCAGCAGCGCGTCGCTCTCGCGCGCGCGCTGGCCTATGAACCCAGCGTCCTGCTGCTGGACGAGCCCTTCGGCGCCCTCGATGCCTCGACCAGGACCTACTTGCGCGGAGAGCTCCGGCGCATTCAGCGTGAGCTGAAAATTACCACCATCTTCGTGACCCACGACCGCGAGGAGGCGTTTGAGCTGGCTGACCGCGTCGGGATCCTCCAGCGCGGCCGGCTGGTGGCCAGCGGACGGCCCGAAACGCTCTACCGCGAGCCGACGACGCCGTACGTGGCCAGTCTCCTGGGCGACGCCAACTTCTTGCTCGGCCGTGCGCATCCGGAAGGGCTGCGCGTGGGAGAGCTCCGGCTGCCGATCGCCCCGGAGGAGAAGGCCGTCGAGCGCGGCCGGCGGGTCTTCCTCCACTTCCGCCCCGAAGACGTCACCCTCACGGCGCGGGCCGCGGAGGGCGAGACCTCGCTGGGCCCGGCGCGGGTCAGCGAGGTCACCTTTGCCGGCGACCGCATCAAGATGCGACTGCGCCTGGACACCGCGATTCCGGGCCGTACCCCGCTGGCGCCGGCGGAAGAAGAATCGGCCCGGACGATCGTGGCCGTCGTGCCCAGCGCCGAGGCGGATCTGGTTCGCGCCGAACGGTTGTGGGTCGGGCTCACGCACTATCGGGTCCTGCCGGCCGATCCGCTGCGGGCCATGGTCTACGTGCGATCGGCGACGGCCGAATCTCCCGTCGTGGAATTCGCCCGGCAACTCAACAGTCATGAGGGCGTCGAAGTCCGGCTGCTGGTCAGCGATGGGAAGTCGACGGCCAAGGCGCTGCCGGAGGCTATTCCCGGGGTGACCCCGGAGGAGTTGAACGATCGCGTGTGGACCGACACCGGTGCGCTGTGGGCCACTCTGCGCGGAGAGTTTCCGGACATCCTCATGTTCGGGCACGCCGATGCCGTCCACATACTCCGTCTGCTGCGCCCGGAGCTCGACGCGCGCCTGCGGCGGCGGGGGACCGCCGTCATGGCCGTTCCCGCGTCTCCGCCCGGGTTGAATCGGATCATGGTGGCAACGGCCGGCGGGGCGCCCGGCCGGGAAGATCTCCGTTTTGCGGCGCGTCTGGCCCGCCGCGTACAGGCGGAGGTCACGCTGCTGCACGTGGTGCGCGGGCGCGATCTCCCGTTGGATCTGGACGAGCAGATTGCGCGTCGTGTCCCCCAGGCCATGCACCTGCGCTCGGACCTGAACCTGTTGGCGGCGTTGGGCATTCAGGCCCAGGTGGTCCTGCGCCGCGGCGACCCAGCGGGGGAGGTGCTGGCCGCTGCGAGAGAAGTGACACCGGGCGTCACCATCATTGGTGCGGCCCTTCCCAATGGACTGGCCAGAGGGGGAGAGGGGGACGTCGCGCTGCGCGTCCTGGAGCGGGCCGCCGGGCCGGTGGCGATCTTCTATTCGCGGCTGGTCTGATACCACCAAGCCGGGGAAATAGCGCAGCGCCGGGCGGGACTTCACCCGGCGCTGCATGTCTTCACCAGAGGAGAAGAACTACCGCTTCACCTTCTCCTCTTCCTTCGCGGCGGACTCTACCGGATGCTCGGCTCCGGCCTTCTCCAACCAGCCCTGAGCCTTCAGCGTAGAGATCCGGTCCGCGTCCTTCTCGGTGTCCAGCAACTGCGTCTGGCCATTCTTTTCAAGCGTAATGCGCATAGGACGCCTCCTCTCGCTGGGATACCATCATTTTTCCCCATACCAGGAGACCCAACCGGAGAGAGATAAGCGACGATGAACTCTTTGATCTAACGCGGCTCGATCGTTCCGAGATGGTGCGCGGCGAACGCCAGTTCCTTGTCCATCTGCTTAATCTGCTCGTCGATCACCAGCGAGCTGTGCCCGGCGTCGTAGCGATAGACGTCGTGCGGTTTCCCGAGCTCGGCGAGCCGCGCGAGATAGTTGTCGATCTGGCGGATCGGGCAGCGTGGATCGTTCTCGCCGGCGAGGATGAACACGGGCACGGCCACGTCCTCGACATAGGTAATGGGCGAGCGCGCACGGTACGCCTCCGCGAGTTCGTCCGGCGCGCCGCCGAACAGCGCCTTGTCATACGCCTTCAACGGCTCCATCTCGTCTTCGTAGGCCGCCACATAGTCGGCGACCGGTACCGCCGCGATCCCCAGCGACCATCGGTCGGGATGCCGCCCCAGGCCCAACAAGGTGAGGTAGCCGCCCCACGACCGGCCCGAGAGGATCATTCGCCGCGGGTCCGTGAGTCCGGAGGCCACCAGGTGGTCTCGAACCGCGCAGAGGTCCTCCATCTCGGTGAACCCCGGGTTGCCCGTGATGGCGTCGCGCCAAGTGCGGCCGTATCCCGTGCTGCCGCGGTCGTTCACCAGCACAACGGCATATCCATGATCGACCCAGGCCTGGACCATCGCCGAGTAGGTATCCATGTCGTGCGACTCGGGTCCGCCGTGCACCAGCATGATGGTCGGATGCGGCCGCGGTCCGGCGGGTTCAGCGACCAGGGCATGGATAGGGCCGAGGTCGAGGTCCCCATATGCGACGCCGCCGGGTGCGGCCGGTCCGCCGGGGCGCAGCAGCACTCCCGCGTCGGAGCGGATTTCCGGCGGGGTCGACGACCGCGACCACGCGTACCACACGTCACCGTCGGGTCGTACGCGGGCGGCGGTAATGGTCCCCGGTTCGGTCTCGATCGCGGTGAGCTCCGCGCGGCCCAGATCGTAGCGGTAGAGCCTCGACCGCGCACGGTGGTCGTGGGTCAGCAGGAGGCGCGTCCCGTCGGGGTACCAGGATGCGGTGACTTCGCCGGGGAGATCGAGCGGAATCTCCTCCGCCGTCCCCGTCAGCAGGTTCCACACCAGCGGACGCCGGACGCCTTGGCGTTCATGGTGGACGATCAGCCGCTGATCGCCGCCCACGCGTGGCCACGTGGCCGGGAATAGGCCCAATCCAGGCCCGTCCCACAAATCGCCGACGACCCTCCCATCGAGCGTAATGACCCGGACCGCCGGATGCCGACTGTCTCCGTGTTCGGAATGGTTGATGCCGATCAGCGTGCCGTCATGCGAGAGGCTGCTGACCCAGGCGTGCTCGCGGTGGGCGTAGAGCTCGCGCTCGACATGCCCCGCGCGCACCAGATAGACGGTCGTCCCGTCGGGGCGAGACGCCCCGATCACCGCCACCCCGGGCGCGCTGAATCCGAGGCCCGCGCCGTATGCGTCGGCGAGGCCGGGGACCGCCCGCCGGGCGGCCCCGCCCGCAAACGGCTCGACCATCCACCGGCCGAGCTCGTTGCCCGCGTCGTCGTCAAACCACCAGATGTGCTCGCCGGTGGGATCCAGCCGGCCGAACCCGGGCAGGGTCCCGGTGGGGCGGTCGGTCACCTGGCGATGCCGGTCACCGCCGCGGTCCCAGGCGTACAGCTCCCACTTTCCCGACGCGTTGGTGCCGTAGAGGCAGCGCTGCGGGGCGTCCCGCGCCCACAGGGGAAGTGAAGTGCGCGGGGCTGAAAAGCGCCGGCGCCAGGGCGACGTGGCTACGCGATGCGCAGACTGCATGCCTGCCCCGCCACCGACGCCGCCGGGAGATCACGGGGGATCGTCAGCGCGAGGTCGGGACCCTGGATCGCCGCCGGAACGGGCTGTGCGACGCCGAGGACCGACACCTGCGGGAGCGGCGTGATGCCCACGTCCTTGAGAACGATCGACGCGCCGGCCGGGGCCGCCAGCAGCGTCGCGTACAGCGTGACGCCCTTGCGCGTGAATCGCACCGGGATCGCGGATCCATCCTGCGCCTGGGCCACGCCCTCGGCGCGTCCCCACGGGCGGGTGCCGTAGATCGCTTCTCCATTGACGGCCAGCCATGCGCCCAGGCCGACCAGCCGGTCTCGCTGGATGTCCGGAATCGTCCCATCGGCCATCGGGCCGACATTGAGCAGCATGTTGCCGTTCTTGCTCACCGTGTCCACCAGCATGTGCACGAGTTCCGGGACCGTCAGGTACTTGTCCTCCGGCTCGGCCGCGTTGTAACCGAAGCCCATTCCCAACCCGCGCGTCGTCTCCCACTTCCTGGAGACGATCGTCGGGAACGTCGTGTATTCGGGCGTGATGAAGTCCGCGTGCACGTCGCTCTTGGCGTCGGGGTCCATCGGGCCGCCCTGCCCGCCGATGGCGGTCGTGAGTTTGTTCAACATCCAGTTCCGGAACGGCCAGCGGGTGAGGATGGGGGTGAGGAGCCCCAGCCCGGGAATCCGGCGGAAGCGGTCATCCACCACACCGTCGGGCACCGCGTTGTAGTACGACGCCAGGACGGCGGGCAGGTCAAACGCCCCGGGCGTGCCGATGTCGTTCCAGAGGACCGCGGGCTGAAACTGCTCGATCAGGTCGCGAAAATGCTCGGTGATGTACTCGACGTACTGCGGGTTCTGCGGCACCGTGGTGATCGAATCCAGCACGTCCCGGATCGGCTCGGTGGTGAACGTCCAGTCGAACCCACCGGAGTAGTACACCCCGAAGCGCATCTTCTCCGCCCGGACGGCGGCGGCCAGTTCGCCGATGATGTTGCGCTCCGCGACGTAGTTGGGCTTGAACGGGTTCGGCCGCCGGGCGGGCCACAGCAGGAACCCTTCGTGGTGCTTGCTCACGGGGACGACGTACTGCGCCCCGGCCTGCTTGAACAGCGCGGCCCACGCCTGCGGGTCCCACTTCCGGCTGGCCTGATTGAACTCCGGCACGAAGTTCTCGTAGGGGAAGTCCGGGCCGTACGTCTTGCGGTGATGGTGCCAGGTCGGGCTGTCGGGGACTTTCATCCAGTTGGAGTAGAACTCGACGTAGGGCATGTTCCACATCGGCGTCTTTCCCTCGCCGACGTCGATGATGCTGTGGGTGGTCGGCGCCCAGGCCGGAACCGAGAACACGCTCCAGTGGATGAAGATCCCCAACTTCGCGTCGTCGTACCATTCGGGGAGCAGGTGGCCGCTGACCGATTCCGCGGTGGGTTCGTATCTCATGCCCTCTGCAGTTCTTCGGCCGGCATCCAACTCCCCCCCGCGGGATCGTTGCACACGCATGAAGGAGACCGCTGCTGCCCGGTCGAACCTCGGCGCATCTGAATCTCGATGAAGGAGCCGTCCATGGCCCCGAAACGGCCCATCGCCGTCGACACGCTGGAGTCACCCCCGAAGGACGACGGCCTGCACGATCCGATTGGTCGGCCTCGACCCCGAACGGGCTCCCGGCACGCTCGCCGATCTGGACGCCTACCTGGAGAGCATGCGCCCATGGCTGGCGTTCGTGATCGAAGCGCAGTGGTTCCGCGACATGATGGTCCCCACCGGGTTCCTCCCGAACCTCCAGGGGCTCGTGCTGCCCTGGGTCCAGCAGGCGGCCGTCGGTTTGCTGCCGCCGTACGCGCGGCAGGTGTACGGACTGCACTACACCCCGTGGCAGGACCGGTGGGTGCGCGCCTTCGCGGGGTGGATCTTCCGAGCGGCGGAGAAAAAGAGTCCGTACGACACGGCGGTGACCAACCTGCGCCAGTACGTGAGCGCGCACTCCTTCGGCCAGAAGGCGAAACAGCTCAACGAGCAGCGGCTGGCGCAGCTGCAGCAGCGGGCCGCCGCGGCCCGCAGCCAGGCCAAGCGCTGAGTTCGACACCCACGCCGTACCGGAAGGAAACCGCCGGCGGCCGGGCGAACGTTAGCGCATTTACGTCAGCCCGCGCGAAGGAGCCCTGATGCCTGCGACCCGCCCGATTGCGACCAACGCCCTGGAGGCCCCGCCCAAGGACGACGGCCTGTTTGGTCCCGACAGCGTGACGTGGCGGATGATCGCGTCTCCGGCCTACGCGGTGGTGGGCACGGCCGCGGCGCTGTATCAGATGCTGCACCCGCGCGTGATGCGGATGATCGATCAGGCCAGCAGCTTCCGCCAAAACCCCGAGCTGCGGGGCGAACTCACCGGGGAGTACACAGTCACCATCACGTTCGGCGACACGGAGCAGGCGGAGAAGGCCGGCGCCGCGCTGCGCTACATCCACAGCATCATGAAGGCGACGGATCCGCAGACCGGTCTCGAGTATCGTCCCGACGAGCCCGAGCTGTTGATGTGGGTCCACTGCACGCTGACCTGGACTGCGATCGAGAACGCCGCCCGCTTCGGACCCGCGCTCACGCCGGCGGAACAAGACCAGTTCGTGACGGAGCAGAAGGTCGCGGCGCGGTTGGTAGGGATCGACCCGGAGAAGGCGCCCAGCACCATGGCCGAGCTGGAATCCTACCTGCAGAGCATGCGCCCGTGGATGGCGTTCATCGGCGAGGCGCAGTGGTTCCGGGAACTCATGGTCCCGACCGGGCTGATCCCGAATCTGGAGTCGCTGTTGAACCGGTGGATCCGCCAGGCGGCGGTCGGCATCCTCCCGCCCGACGCGCGGGAGCTCTACGGATTCCGCTATTCCAGGTGGCGGCAATGGTTCGTCCGGGCGTTTGCCGGTTTGATCCTGCGGTCGGCGGCCTCCAAGGAGCCGTACGACACGGCCGTCACGAACCTGCGCCAATATGCCAGCGCGCACACGTTCGGCCAGAAAGCGAAGCAGCTCAACCAGCAGCGGCTCGCGCAGCTGCGCGAGCGCGCGGCCGCAGCGCGGGCGCAAAAGACCTAGGGAACAGGGAACAGGGAACAGCGACCCCGCCTGCTAGGTCTGCCGGGCAAGGAAGCCCCCGGACATCCACTTGCTGGACTCTTCCAGATAGGCGGCGATGAGATCGCCGGGCCGGACCCGTCCGCTTCTGACGAGCCGGTCGAACTGGATGAACATCGTCGCGCCGCCGCAGTACCCGAAGTCTTCGATGTCGTAGGGGACCCTGGCGGGATCGCCGCCGACGTCGTTGACGAAGTAGTCCCGCATCGCGTCGGTCATGAAGTGCCGGCCCGGGATGCCCAGCAGAAAGTGATCCACCGCCGACCCTGGTACCCCGGACCCCTCGAGCATCTCCTTCAGCCCGTCGAGCAGATGCCGGGGCGCCCGCCGGTTGACCTCCCCGATGTCCTGCCAGACGTGATGCTGCCCGGACTCGAACAGGGCGGGGTACATGCCGTTCCCGTTGAACGTGATCTCCGTGCCCATCGCGCCGCTGAGCCCGCCGACCATCGCTGCGGGCCGCCCGCCGCCTCGCGACTCGACGAAGACGTCAAGCAGCTGCAGTCCGCCCTCGCGCCGGTCCAGGATGACCGCCCCCGCGCCGTCGGAGAGCATCCACCGCAGGACGAGATTCTCCAGCCGGACTTTCTGGGGGTTGAAGAACTCGCCGCGGAGGAACACCGATGACAGCTGCGCGTACACGACCGCCGCGCGTCGGTAGCGGCCGCCGCGGAGCATGTCGAGGGCTACCTGGAGTCCCTTCGGCGCGCCGCTGCAGTTGGAGTGGATCTCGATCTCCGTGCAGCGCGCGATACCCAGGCGGTCCTGCACCAGAGCACTGGTAGGCGGGCAAAAGTAGTCGGCCATCGCGCCCGCGCAGATGAGCAGGTCGATCGTGCCGGCGCCGTCGCCGGTGGGCTCGAGCGCGGCCCGGATGGCTTTCTCCGCCATCGACGCGTTGGTCTCGGTCTGCGTCCGGGTGAGCGGATCGAGCGCATAGTAGCGGTGTTTGACGCCGGCGCGCTGGAGGATCTCGGTTCCCATCCGGACCGCCCGGCTCTCGATGCGCGCCGGCAGGTCCGCGATTCGTCCCAGCACGTCCTCGACGCGCTCGGGCGGTACGGGCTGTCCGGGCAGGTAGGCGCCGGTTCCAATGACTGCGACAGGTTCGTGCATGATGGGCCACGGGTTCGTGCCCCGCCGGACACCTTCCTCCCACGGGGCAGGACACCGCGGAAAACCCGTGGAATCCACGGGCATTCAACTCTCTGGAGGTTCGCGTGGATCAGCAGCCGCAGGCCGCTCTCGACGCCCTGGGCGCCGACACGAAAGACAGCATCGCGCAGTCCCTCTGGCTCGATCGGTTCGATCCGGCCCGCATTCCCCCGGACGTGCTGTCCAAACTCGCCGACCCGAAGAACAGCAATCGGGCGTTCGGCCAGCGCCAGGGGTACCGGATGCAGCAGCTCCTTGAGCACCCCGAGCCGTTCGGCGGCGATAACCGGCGCCGCTACGATTTCCTAATGCGCTACTGCGAGGCGCTCTCGCCCCATCAGGCTTACGCCATGTGCACGGTGATGGGCGGGGACACGGCGATCGGCTACAAGGACATGCCCGAAAAGGCGAATTTCCAGTTCCCGCGCGACTATCAGGCGGACCTGGAGACGCAGGTCGGCTGGTATTTCCTCATTGGCAGCGCCCGAGGCAAGAACGGCAAGGAGTACGGGTTGGAGATCATGCTCTTCCGCTACGCGCTCCTGCCGCCGCCGATGGCCCGGCACTTCGGGCTGACCGACGAGGAGAACCAGATCGTGGAATTGCACTTCGCGATTGCCGAAGCCGGCCGCGGGCACTGGCAGACCGTGCCGTTTGTGGTCGCGGGCACCACCGGGATGTTGGAGTTCAAGCGCAATACGATCCACATGCGCATGGGCAAGAACGTCATCGGGCCGGCGGATGGGGCGGGGCCGTTTCCCATGCGCGTGGCGATGCGCGGCGTGGACCGCGGGGAGCCGACGCCGGTGATCATCGAAACCGAGCTCTTGTTTACCTCCGGCAAAGGTGTGATGCCGGTGGGCGCCGACGGCTGCCTGCCCTGCTGCGCCGGCGTCGGGACGCTCTACTACGCGATTCCCGATCTCCAGGTCGATCTCGCGCGCAGCTCACTCACCTTGAACGGTGAGCGCATCGAGTTCGACTGGGGGCGGTTCTGGATTGAGCATCAGTGGGCGGACGCAATGATCCCGGGCGGCAACCCCCGCAGCGCGGTGCTGCGGGCCGCCAGCGCCCTGGCCCCCAAGAGCGGGAGCCAGCCGGTGGTGGGGTGGGACTACTTCATCGCGCAGTTCGATGCCGGGTATCAGCTGAACTTCTTCTCGCTGCACACCTCCGACTATCAGAACTTCTACCGCCAGACCGGGCCGACGCCGCCGGGAACGATGACGGTGCCGATTTCGGGCAACGTGATGGATCCGCAAAAGGGCGTGCACGACGTCGACGGAACCCTGCAGATCACGGAGTGGGTGAAGGTGGAATCGTCGCCCGATCGTGCGCAGTACTTTCCGACGCACACCTGGTACCCCAACAAGTGGGTCTTCGATTTGGGCGCGCCGCTGCCGGCGGACATCGGGAAATTCACGATGTTCCCGATCGTGCCGAAGGGCGGGTCCACGGGATTCTTTGCCTTCGGCGCGCAGTACGCGGAGGGCGCGACGTACCTGCGCGATCCTCAGGGCAAGGACATCGGCCGGGGGTGGGCGGAATCGGTGATGTACGCCGACCCGGCGGACAACACGGCGGCTCTCGTCGGGCTGCCCCGCGGGGACGCGACGACGCGGGCCCTTGCCAAGACCGAGCCGTCAGGATTGCAGAAATTGTGGGCCCTCATCTACACGCTCTGGCCGCCCCATGCCCGGGAACTGAAGCGGCTCCTGCAGGCCTGCATCGAGGGCGGCGCCGGAAAGGGATATCCGCCGAAAGCCGCGCCGGGAACGACCACGGCTGCGGCGACTGCCGGAAAATCCATCGACGCGCATCCGGCCGGGTAGGCGTCTTAACCCCTGGAAGGTGCGCGGACTTGAGATCCGCGGGGAAGCGGAGATCCTGTTAGGGGGGATCCCAGATGGCAAGGAAAGCAAGGCGCAATGCCGAGGCGGTTCAGGGCAAGCGCAGCGAAGCGGTTCTTAAGGAGGTCGAGCGCCTCGAAAAAGTACTCGACATCGCCAAAACGAACACAGAGCGGCAGGGAGGTCGGTTCGTCCGACCCTCAAAGGAAGACCTCATCCGTCACATCCGGGGCGAGGCCTCCTCGGCGTCTCCGTTTTTCACTGGATTAGGTTGGTGGCCTAACTCAGTGCCGCGCGGCGGCACTCTCCACGCCCAGTTCTACGTGTACAATCCCGACCCGGTCGGTCACGGTTCCTTATTCGTCTCCCTGACGTTTGGTCCAACGAACTACATTTCGGATTCGGGCATCTCTCTCACCGCCCGCGACCAGCGGTGGGCTGTGTACTCCACTCCCTACTTCGTTCTGGCCCCCAGTGGTAGCTACGCGGCAACTTTTGATGTCGAGATTCCTACGACGATCCCAGCTTCCGGCTACCAGGGCGGTGCATTCTTGTGGAAGGGGAACTACTTCGGGATCGGCACGCTCTTCCAGCGGGCGCTGCTTGACTTCGTCGTGACCTAAGGCACGAAAAGGAGATCGCTCTGTTCCAGCAGGCGGAGCAGAGGGGCGCTCGAGGACGCGGTGATCGTTCCGGTGTACTGGGGCCGCTGAGGGCCCCCGGTCACTTCACCGACTTTATAAACTCGTCCATCGTCACAGCCGCCAGCGTCTCGATGCGGACGCTGCCGCGGCTGCCGAGGGCGACCGAGGCCTTCATGATGGTCGCCAGGTCCGGAGCGTCGACGATGTTGACGAAGTCGTAGGCTCCCAGCACCGCGTACTGCTGGGTCACTGTGACGCCCATCCCCGCGAGTTCCTTGTTGACTTCCTGAATCCGTCCTGGGTTCTTGCGGATCGTCTCGGCGCCGTCCTCCGTCAGACGGCTCAGCATGATGTAAGTCGCCATCGGTCTCGTCCTCCTGGTGAGAGTGGGGAATCAATGATACGTTCTAGGCGCAGGGACGATTCCTTGTAGGAGAGCGACATGCGCGCAGTCAGGATCCACGCCACCGGCGGTCGTGAGGTCATCCAGATCGACGCGGTCCCCGTTCCAAACCCCGGGGCGGGCGAGGCGTTGGTGCGGATGGAGGCGGTCGGAGTCAATTTCATCGACATCTACCATCGCACCGGGCAGTACCGGGTGGACATGCCGTTCACGCTGGGACAGGAGGGGGCCGGCGTCGTCGAGCGCGTCGGAACGGGGGTCGCCGAGGTCCACCCCGGCGACCGGGTCGCGTTCAGCAACGTGGACAGGAGCTACGCCGACTACGTGGCCGCCCCGGCCTGGCGGCTCGTGCCGGTCCCCGCGGACCTCACGGCTGAGCAGGCCGCCGCCGCGATGCTGCAGGGGATGACCGCGCAATATCTCGCGAGCGCCACCTACCCGATCCGGGCGGGGGAGACGGCGTTGGTGCACGCCGCCGGCGGCGGGGTGGGACAGCTGCTGGTGCAGATGATCAAGCGCCGGGGGGGACGTGTGATCGCCACGGTGTCCTCCGAGGCCAAAGCCGCCGTCGCCCGGTCGGCGGGCGCGGACGAGGTCATCAATTACTCGCAGGTGGATTTCGCCGCCGAGGTCGCCCGCCTGACGAATGGAGGGGGCGTGGCCGTGGTGTACGACTCCGTTGGGCGAGACACGTTCGAGCGCAGTCTGGACTGCGCCGCGCTGCGGGGCATGGTGGTGCTCTTCGGTCAGGCGAGCGGCAGGGTGGGGCCCTTCGATCCGCAGGTCCTCAACGCAAAGGGCGGCCTCTTTCTGACGCGCCCGTCGCTCCATCTGTACACGCATACACGGGCAGAGCTCCTGCAGCGCGCGGCCGACGTCCTGGGCGGCGTCGCCGACGGCTCCCTGCGGCTGAGGATCGACCGCACGTTTCCGCTCGACGAGGCCGCCGAGGCCCATGGCTACCTCGAGAGCCGGCATGCGACTGGAAAACTGCTCCTGATCCCCTGAAATAGGACTGGGTACTGGGGGTTCCCCAGTACCCAGTACCCAGTACTCAGTACTCTGGGGTTAGGGCGCGATGAACCCGACCCCGATCAGCCCAAGGATATTGAGTAGCGTATCGGTGTCGCCGGTCATGGCGAGCTCGATCTGCGTCCCTTCATCAGCGCTCACCACGATCGTCCCAAGCGTGGTGCCGAGCGAGACGATCGCAAACCACTGGATCTGGCCGTGAGCGATGACCGACACGTGGGTTGACGCGGCCACCGGAAGGTTCGTCGACGCCGTGATCTTGCCCACGTTGACGATGGCCGTGACGACGCCCTGGTCGCCCGGGCCGCCGTTCGTGAAGACGAGCACGTTGGCACTGGCGTTCATGGCGGCCATCAACTCGGCGCTCACTTCGGTGAGGGAGCGCGTCGCGCCGTCAACGTGCACCAGCGTCGCTCCGGCGGGCTGACCCGGGTCGGCCACGTCGGCGATCATGAACACGTAACTCGCCGAACCGACGATCAGGCGGACATACCCGGCATCCGCGATCGCCAGGTCCTCGGTGACCTCGGCGTCAAGCCCGGCCACCGCGATGGCCTGACCCCCTTCGAACGGCACGCCGGCGTAGAAGACCGCCGACACCCCGGTCGTCGATTGCACCTGGGTCTCTTGAGCGAAGCCGGGGGTCACGAGCAGTGCCGCAAGCACTGCCGCAAGCAGCAGGTGTCGCATTGCAAGGCTCCTCCTGTGGGTTCTGTCGTGAGTCAGACGTCGATCTCCTACAAGGTCGTTACCCCGCGGGCCCACGATCGATAACGGCCGTGTTTTCCGACTGTCACCATCGCGGATGTGGCGCCGACGTTGTGCGTCACCAACTTTTCGATGCCAATCGTGTGGGGAAAACCCCGCGTGGGAAAACTCAAAGCATGCAACCTCGGCCCGCGTTCCACCTCAGTTCGGAGCTGCGCCGCCGCCTGATCCGCCATGGACCGAAGATCGTCCTGGCGGTCGCCGCGCTGGTCACCCTCTGCTTGGCTGTCATCGGGTTCGCCTTCGCCCAGCACATGGCCGAGGTCGACCAGATCTACGCGCCGCCGGACGAGGCAACGCGGATCTATGCGGCCAACGGCGAGATCGTGGCGAGTCTCTTCCGCGAGAACCGCGAGTACGTCCCGCTGCAGCAGATCCCGCTGTCGATGCGCCGCGCCGTCCTCGCGTCGGAGGACACCCGATTCTACCAGCACGTCGGGATCGACCTGCGGGCGATTGGCCGGGCGATCCTCAGCAACCTGAGAGCGGGCCGTCTCAGCGAGGGGGGCAGCACCATTACCCAGCAGCTGGCGCGGAACCGGTTCCTCACCCCCGACCGGACGTTCGGCCGCAAATTGGCGGAGATTGTCCTCGCCGTGGAGATCGAGCGCCGGCTGTCCAAGGACGAGATCCTCGAACGCTACCTCAACGAGGTGTACTTCGGCCAGGGCGCCTACGGCATCGAGATGGCGGCGCGGGTCTACTTCGGCAAAGGCGCGCGGGATCTCACGCTTGACGAGAGCGCGCTGCTGACCGGACTGATCCGCGCGCCGTCGCTGTACTCCCCGTACCGCAATCCCGACGCCGCCAAGGCGCAGCAGCGGATCGTGCTCAAGCGCATGGCCAACCTGGGATACATCACCACTGCCGACGCGCACGCCGCGATGGCGGCGCCGATCGCGCTGGCGCACGAACGCAACGCGGGGTTGACCGCCGTGCGGGCGCCGTACTTCGTCACGTACCTGCTCCCGTATCTGATCGAACGGTATGGGGCAGACGTCCTGTACCGCGGCGGGCTCCGCATCTACACCACGCTCGACCTACGGATGCAGATTGCGGCGGAGCGCGCGGTGCGAGACGGACTCGATGCCGCCCGGGCGCGGGGCCTGCGGGTCTGGCAGGGCGCGCTCGTGGCGATCGACCCGCGGACCGGCTCCATCCGCGCGATGATCGGCGGCTACGACTATGAGCGGAGTCAGTTCAACCGCGCCTGGCAGGCCCGGCGGCAGGCCGGGTCCGCGTTCAAGCCATTCGTCTACACGGCCGCCGTCGAGCAGGGATGGCGTCCGAGCAAGATCCTGTACGATACGCCCCTGCGCTACGGCGGCGTGGGCGGGGAGCCGTGGGTTCCCCGGAACTACGACCGGCGCTACCGCGGCGCGGTCACGCTGCGTTACGCGCTCGAGCACTCCATCAACGTTCCGGCAATTAAGACGATCGCCGAGATCGGGCCCGAGCGGGTTGTGGACGTCGCGCGGCGGATGGGCATTGCCAGCCCTCTGCGGCCGGACCTCACGCTCGCGCTGGGATCGTCGGAAGTGACCCCGCTGGAAATGGCGTCCGCGTTCGGGACGCTCGCGGCCGTCGGGGTGCGCGCGGAACCGATCGCGCTCGTGCGCGTGATAGATCGTACCGGAAAGGTGCTCGAAGAGTCCCGGCCCATCCGGCATCCCGCCCTCGAACCCGACGTCGCCCTGCAGATGACAGATCTATTGAAGGGTGTAATCCTGCGCGGGACCGGACGGGGCGCGGCGATCGGGCGCCCGGCGGCCGGGAAGACCGGGACCAGCGATGACTACCGCAACGCCTGGTTCATCGGCTACACGCCGCAGCTGTCTGCGGCGGTGTGGGTCGGCAACGACGACAACTCACCGATGCGCACCGTGGTCGGCGGCACGCTCCCGGCGGGGATCTGGGCCTCGTTCATGCGCGTGGCGCTGGAAGATCAACCTCCTGACGACTGGGAGGTCCCGGAAGGCGTCGTCATCGAGCGGTACCGCCCGGTGCGCAGAGTCACCGTAGCGCCGGTATCGTTCGCGTCCGAGCCCACGACTTCGCACCGCGACGACGATGATAAGGACCGGGGGAAGAACCGGCCCGACCGCGGTAAGGGAAGGAAAGGCCCCAAGGGCGACTAGCCCCTGCCGTCTCCACCGATTCGATTGACAACCTGAGCGGTTCCCCGCATGATTCTTATTGAAAATGAGTTTCATTTCCACTACAGGAGTGTCCGTTATGGTGAAGACGCGCCGCAGGCTGTCCGAACGGCGGCCGGGGGGTGGCCGGCGGATGACGGCGCAGCGGCGGGCCGTGCTGCAGGCGATGAGCGATCTGGGCTGTGCCCGGGCCGCGGAAGAGATCCACGCACGCGCCAGGCGGTTTCACAGCCGGCTCGGTCTGGTGACCGTGTATCGGACGCTCGCCGCGCTGACGCGCGACGGGCTCGCGCAGGGGATCCACCTCGGCGATGGGCGGGCGCGCTATGAACTCACCGAACAGGGCCGCCATCACCACCATCTCGTCTGCCTGTCCTGCGGCAACGTCGAGCGGCTGGACGGCTGTCTGGTGCAGCCGGTGCAGGGAGCGGCGCGCCGGCACGGGTTCACCGTGACGGGCCATCGGCTCGAACTGTTTGGCTACTGTGCAACCTGCCGATGACGCGGACCGCCGTCCTGACGCTGGGCCTCATCCTCGCGGTCTCCGGATGCACGCGCCCCCGCGTCCCAGCGGACCGTCTCGCGGTGGTCGCCACGTTCTATCCGCTGTTCGAGTTCGCGCAGCGGGTTGGCGGAGATCGAGTGGATGTCCACACGCTCGTTCCGTCAGGCGTGGAACCGCACGACTTCGAGCCCACGCCGCAGGACGTGGTCGCGCTGACGAACGCACGGGTGGTCATCTACAACGGTGCGGGGTTTGAGCCCTGGCTCGAAAAACTGTTACCCGAGGTGCCGTCGACCGCGGTGAAGGTCAACACCGCAGCGGGACTTTCACTGACCCGCGAGGCGGAGGGGGTGGATCCGCACGTCTGGCTCGACCCGATCCTGGCCGGGCAGCAGGTCGAGGCCATCGTCCGCGGGTTGTCTGAAGCCGATCCGGGTGGTGCGGAGCGCTACCACACGAATGGCACACGCGTCGTGAGTGACCTGCACGCCCTCAATGATCGGTTTGCAGCCACGCTGGCTACCTGCCGGCTCCACACGTTTATCACGTCGCATGCCGCATTCGGTTACCTGGCGCGCCGGTATGGCCTGACCCAGGTCTCGATCAGCGGGTTGTCCCCGGAAGGGGAACCCTCGCCGGCCCGGCTGAAAGAGATCGTGCGGGAAGCGCGGCGCAGTGGGACGCGCGTGGTGTACTATGAGACCCTGGTCAGTCCGCGCGTCGCCGAGGTGATCGCCCGCGAGGTGGGCGCGCGGGTCGCGGTGCTGAACCCGCTGGAGGGTCTCACCGCCGATGAGCAGCGGGACGGCCGCAACTACTTCACGGTGATGGATGAAAACCTTCGAGCACTCGCCGACGGCCTTGACTGCCGCTGACGTCCCGGTGGTCGCCGAGGTCGAGCACGTCTGCGTCGACTACGGGGCCGAGCGCGTGCTCGACCACGTCAGCCTGCGGGTCAACCGGGGAGATTTCCTCGGGATCATCGGTCCCAACGGTTCAGGCAAGACGACCCTGCTGCGGGTGATGCTCGGCCTGCTGCAGCCGTCGTGCGGCCACGTCCGGCTCTTCGGCACGGACGTCCGCGTGTTCAGGGATTGGAACCGGGTGGGCTACGTCAGCCAGAAAGCTGCGGCCTTCGAGACCCGGTTTCCGGCCAGCGTTTTCGAGGTCGTTCTCAGCGGCCGGTCCGGCCGGGCCGGGCTCGGCCGGCGGTTTGACCGGGAGGACGGCGCGTCCGCGCTACAGGCCCTAGAGACCGTCGGCATGGACGGATTCCGCGACCGGCTGGTGGGACGATTGTCGTCGGGACAGCAGCAGCGCGTGTTCATCGCCAGGGCGCTGGTCCATGATCCCGATCTGCTGTTGCTCGACGAGCCGACCGTAGGCGTGGATCTGGATGCTCAGGAGCAATTCTACAGTTTGCTGCGGCGATTGAACCGCGACGCCGGCAAGACGCTCGTCCTGGTCTCGCACGACATCGGGGTCGTCGCGGAGGAAGTCACGCAGCTGGCCTGTCTGAATCGCCGTCTGGTGTTTCACGGCAGCCCGGACGACGCGATCCGCAGCGGGGCGCTCGCTCAGATGTACCGGGCCGCGTCCCTCGTCGTCTCCCACCGCCACTGATGCCGGAAATCCTTCAATACTCGTTCATGCAGCGGGCCGTCCTGGCCGGCGTCATGATCGGCACCATCGCGCCGGTGATCGGCGTTTTTCTCGTGCTGCGGCGCCTGAGCCTGATCGCCGACACGCTCGCGCACACCGCGCTTGCCGGCGTCGCGCTGGGACTGCTGTTTGGGATCAATCCCGTGCTGGGCGCGCTGGTCGTCGCGGCGGTGGGAGCGGTGGGGATCGAGCGACTGCGCGTCTCCGGCCGCCTGTTCGGCGAGGCGGCGCTGGCGATTTTTCTCTCCGGCGGCCTGGCGGTGGCGGTCGTCATCATCGGTCTGGCCGGTGGGTTCACCGTGGACCTGTTCGGCTACCTGTTCGGGGCGATTACCGCCGTGCAGCCACGCGACTTGTGGTTGATCCTCGGTCTCGGGGTCATCGTGCTGGCGACCGTCGGCGTCTTCTATAAGGAGTTGTTCGCGATCACGTTCGATGAGGAAGGCGCCCGGGTCCAGGGGGTGCCCGTGGAAGCGCTCAATCTCCTGCTCACGCTGCTGGTGGCCGTCACCGTCGTGGTGGCGATGCGCGTGGTCGGCATCCTGCTCACCAGCGCCTTGATCGTCATCCCGGTCGTGACCGCGTTGCGGATGGCCCGCAGTTTCCGCGGCACGCTGTGGGTGGCGGTAATCGTCTCGCTGGCAGCCGTCCTCGTCGGGATGACGGCCTCATTCTATCTTGACGTCGCGGCCGGCGGCGCCATCGTCCTTTGCTCGATTGCGGTGTTCGCCGGTACGTCGCTGGCGATGCGAGCCCGGTCCTGAATGCCCCTCTGGCGGCGGTTCGCGCTCGCTGCCCTGATTCTGTCTGTCGCCGCCGGCCCGGCATTCGGCCAGGAGATGACCCCGGTTCCTCCCCCCGACGAGTTCTTCCGCGGCGTCGTGCTCGCTGTGCTCTCAGAAGACGCGCAGGCCATCGCCGGGGCCTCCCAAATCGAGCAGACCGTGACCGTCAGACTCGAGAGCGCCGGCAGTGGTACGGTGGTGACGGCCGCCTACGCGGACGTGATGGGGGCCGAGCGGGCGAGAGTGCTGCGGCCGGGGGATCGAGTGGTGGTCGCGCGGGCGCAAGAT
>DASYRL010000003.1:0-48786 GCA_036004445.1 bacterium | reverse complement strand
GGTGTCGACGACCACTGCGGGGTGTAGATGCCCGCCGGCGATACCGAGGCGGACTGGCCGGCCTGAGACTGGACGCCGGCCTGTCCCTGGGCGATGCTCGGGAACTGCGTGAGCATCACCGGCGTAGCTATCATGACGATTAGCACCGGTACCACAATCGCCCGCCAAGAGCGGGGTAATTTCATATGAACCCTCCTGAGAGTGAACTGATGTGTGCCGTACTCGACTGCCTCGCGAACCGTCGGGACTTCGCGTCGCCCTCCCTCGAGGTTGTCACCCCCTTCGTTGAAGTGGAGCGAACTCTGCGTGCAAAGCGAACTCCCCGGGGAGCGTCGGAATCCTCGGGGAGCTGAGAATGCGCACATCGCGCGTTCAGCTTAGGCTGGTTTATTCTTGTGCGCCCAACCGAAGTCCTTTATTCTCGCGTGAATTGCTTCGACCGTGCCGCTACTTTCGCGTAATTCCGCTGGAAGTTTGCGGCAGATTGTTCGGCTCATTCGCGCATGATACACTTTCGAGTACTGCGAGCCCGTCCATGAGCACGGCGAAACTGAACCTGTCTGAGCGCGGCTTCACGGTCGTCGAACTGCTCACCGTGCTCGCGCTGGCGGCCATCATCCTGGGGCTGGCGCTTCCCCGGTATTCGGGCCTTCTCAGCGATCTGCGTCTGCAGAGCGCGACGGCGGAGTTGATCCGAGACCTCCGCGGCGCCCAGAGCCTTGCCGTGGCCAGGGGGACCCGCGTGTCCGTCGTCATCGGAGAACGCGGCTACGTGATCCGCCGGCCGGGATCGGAGCAGCGCCGGGTGTCACTTCCGCGAGGGATCACGCTCGCTGCGGTCAATTCGACGCGCTTGATCTGGTTCTCCGCGACCGGGGCCAGTTCGGGCGGGTTTATCACGCTCCGCGGATCCACCGGTGCGACCACCGTGATCGTCGCCGCGGCGCGGGGTCTTGCGTACGCGGTACCCGGGGCGGTGCGGCCATGACACGCTATCGTTCATGGTTCTTGGTTCATGGTTCTTGGTTGGGGCTTGGCGAGGAACGAAGAACGAGGAACGAGGAACGTGGGTTCACGGTCATCGAAGTCCTCGTCTCCCTCAGCCTGGTCGCACTCCTGTTCACGGTCCTCATCGTCGCCGTCTCGGCCGGAATGGCCAAGGTGCGCGAGGCCGACGAGGATACGCCGATCGTCGCCTGGGTCGCCAGCGCGATGGAGGCGGCCATCGCGCTGGGTGTCGACGGACTGCCCCGGTCAGGATCGTACGACGCGCTGAGCCGGCTCTCCGCCGCCCCCGTTCTCCCGCGCGGAGTAGGGCGAGGAATCCTGACCGTGCGGCAGCTGTCCGTGAAGCCTCTTCTCAAGGAAGTGTCAGTGGCGGCCATGCGGGCCCGTACGGGGCAGACCGCGTTCACCCTGACGACGATCGTGGGCCCACGGGCGGTCACTGCGCCGTGAGAACAATACGCGGAAGTGCGGAAATAGGGAAACGCGGAAACGCGCTGGATACCCTTCGGATCGCGATTCCGCGATTCCGCGATTCCGCGATTCCGGATGGGGGCTTTACCATCGTCGAACTGTTGATGGCCCTCGCGCTGGGAGCGCTGGTCATGCTGGTGTTGTTCCGCGCGTTTGCGGGGGCGGTGGCCGCGCAGGCAGAGACGGAAGCGCAGATCGCCGGCCACCAGCAGTCGCGCGACCTGGCCCAGTGGATCGCCGGCATCATCCAGGCCAGTTCGGCCGTTCGCACCGGAACGGCGTCGTTACTGGAGCTATCCGGATCGTTCGAAGCGGGCGCTCCCGTCGAGTGTGTCGGCATCTTCCCGGGCCGCCTGGCGCCGCTGCGCGGCACCGTAGTCTACGAACAGCGCCGGGCCAACTGTCCCGATGGGGCGACGTCGACCGGCGGTGTGGCGGCACTGGCTTCGGATCCGACGGTGTCGACGACGGTGGCCTTCGGCTACCGCGACGCGCGCGGCCGGCCCGTCGCCGACGTGAACGAGATGCGCCTGATCGACTTCACCGTCACCGTCGACGTGGATCGCGATGGTCGCGCCGATTATCGGCTCACGCAGGTCGCGGCGCTGCGGGGAGACCACAGATGACATCGACCCGCTCCGGCGAATCCCGAACAAAGCCGCCCGCGCATGTTGCGGCGAACGCTCATGTTTCTTGCCGCTTTATTCGGGACGAGCGTGGTGTGGTACTGATTTCGGTGATGTTCGCGTGGGTGATTGTGTCGATGATCATCGTCGGAACGCTCGCCGGCGTGTCGGATGATCTGCGCGACCTGTCGCGGCAGAAGGAATACCTGCATGCGCGGTATGCTGCCGACGCCGGCGCGGCGGTGATCCTCGGCTTACTGGCTGAAGAGCGCGGCGACGAGGTCTCTCCGGCCGGCCGCGCGATCGCGATCGGGGGCGGGAGTGTGACGTTCGCTCGCGCGGCGACGACGGCGGAGACCCTCGAGTACGTCATCACCGGACGGTCAGGCAGAGGACGGGTGACCCTGGATCTGGTCGTCGCCCGCACGGCCCCGCATCGCGTGCGGTCCTGGGCGGTGCGGCCATGAGGCGATCACCGGCTGCCGCGGGCGGGCACGGCGTTGGAATCGACATCGGCGATTCGGCCGTGCGTCTCGTCGACATCGTGGGCTCCCGGTTACTGCGCTGGTCGGTCGCGCCGCTGCCCCCGGGCGCGATGGCCTCGGGCGCCGTGCGGGACGCGGCCGCGGTCGCGGACGCGGTGCGGCGGGTGTTGTCCGCGTCGGGTGCCGCGGGACAATCCATCATCTCGGGCGTTCCCGGCGCCGCGTGCTTCATCCGGCGCATGCAGTTTCCCGATCTGGCGCCGAAGGACTTGCAGCGCGCGGTGCGCTGGGAAGCCGAGCGTCTCCTGCCGTACCCGTTTGCGGACGCCGTTGTAGATTACGACGTGCTCGTGCGCCGCGAGGAACAGGGCAAACCGGTCACCGACGTCGTCCTGGTGGGGGCACGCGCGGAGGTCGTCGACGGCCTGCGGGCGGTGGTCGAAGCCGGCGGCGCGCGGCTCGGCGCGTTGGACGCCGTCCCACTGGCCCGGCTGCGCGCGTTCCGCCGCGAGGTGACCGCGCCCGGGGTGCTGCTCGTCCACCTCGGGACACAGTGGACGGAACTGACGGCTGCGGATGAACACGGATTCGTCTTCACCCGCACGGTGTCAACGGCGGAGCCCGGTACCCGGACCGTGCTGGACGAAGTAGTCCGCTCGGTGCGATTCTTCGAGACGCAGGCCGGCACGCAGATTACAAAGATTCTCCTCACCGGCGCTGGCGCGGAGGCCCCCAACGCGGTGGAGATGTTTGCCGCCGCCGATCTGCCTCCGGCTGCGTTGGTGGATCCCCTCGCGGCGCTGCAGCGGGATCCATCCGTATCTCCGCCGCCGGCGCTGACGCTGGCTGCCGCCGCCGGATTGGCGACGCGCGGGGCGGGGACGCCCGCGGCCCGGGAAGTTCCATGGCGGTAGACCTCATGCGGCCGGCGCTGCGCCAGGCCCGTCCTGCCATCACCGGAGCGCGGATTGCCGTCATGGTCAACCTCGCGTTCACCGGATTGGTCCTGGCCCTGATCCTGGCGACCGGCATCCAGTGGATGCAGCAGCGCCGGATCCTGGCGGCCTCTGACGCGCAGGCGGCGACGCTGCAGCCGCAGTGGCAGGCTGTTCAAGAACAGACTCAGCGCGTGCGCCGGCTGCGACGCGACGTGAGCGCGCTGCGGGCCGCGTTTGCGGCGCCCGAATGGGTCGATGTCTTCGAAGCCGTCCGCGCCGCCGTCCCTCCGGGACTCTGGCTGTTCAGGGTCACCGCCGCCGACACGGGCGGGCTCGAAGTCACCGCGCGAACCGCACAGGCGCAGCGCGTTGCGGCGTTCATCCAGCGCCTGCAGGCCACGCCGGGGCTGCGGGACGTGCGGCTGGTCCTGACCGAAACGGTCCGCGCCGGCGCCGGTGACGTCGTGCAGGCCACGATCGCCGCACAGGTGGAACTGCCGTGATCCACGTGCGCGCACTTGCTCCACGCGACCGGAACCTGCTGGTCTACGTTCTGTGGCCCGCCGCGCTGCTGGCGAGCCTGATCTGGATCGTTGGCCCACTGGCCGTCGGGCTCGCCGACGCCCGGCGCGCGGTGGCCGACCGCCAGAACGAGCTCGCGGCGATGCATGCCGCCTCCGCGCGCGCGGGCAGCGTCGCCGCGGTCCTGCAGCCGCTGCAGTCCCAAGCGGCGGCGCTGCGGCGGAAGGTGATCACCCCGCGCCAGTCCGTCGATGCGGTGGTCTCACTGCAGCGGATGCTGCGCGAGGCCGGCAACCGGGTGATGACCGTCCGCGTCGGCGAGCTGGAACGTCCGCGCCGGGCCGAGTCCGCCGCGCCGGCTCCCGGAGGCGCTGCGGAGCCTGCGGTCACGTTGGCGCGGATTCCCATTGACGTGTCCGCCCGCGGGTCATACGCGACGCTGACGCGGTTTCTCCGGCAGTGGGCGCTCGGCACCGTGCCGCTGAAGCTCACGAAGGTCGCCGCATCGGGGACTGAAGAAGGGGACCTGGAGATCAGCCTCAGCGCCGCCGCGCTCGTCCAGGCCCCGGCGGAGACCCGCTGATGGGACGCCGGTGGGCCGTCTGGTCGCTGGTCTGGCTGGCGCTGTTCACCGTCGCCTGGCTGTACGCCGCGACGCTGGCGTCGCCGCCGTCAGCGGCCGTGACGCTGCTGCCCCTCGAGATCGAGGCATCTCCGGCGACCGTCCCAGCGCTGCGGCCGCTGCCCGCCGCCGGCGCGCCGACCGATCCGTTCGCGCCCGCGGGCGCCGCGCCGGCCCCGGCGTCTCCGCCGCCGGATTTGCCGCCGGTCCCGCTGCCGCCCCCGCCGCTGCCGGAGGCTCCGGCCCCGCCGGAGTCGGCCCCGGCTCCGGCTGCCGAGGGAGCGCCGTTCAAACTGACCGGCGTCGTCATCGGATCGGTGAGGCGGGCTGTACTAGAGGCCAAGGAAACCGCGTACATCGTGAAGGAAGGAGACACGGTCGAGGGATGGACCGTGCTCCGGATCGAGGCGCGGCGGGTGGTGCTGCGCGGCCCGGGCGGAGAAGCGGTCACGCTGGAACTGGAATCCGGTTCGTCTCCGGCACCGTCACCCTGACCGAAAATATGATGTAATGGAGAGTCCATGATTCGGTTCATGAAGCGCTGGCTTCTCGAAATTGGTGCCGCGGTCGCCGCGATCCTGGGCCTCTTCCTGCTGTTCGAGCAGTCCGACATCAGCGAAACGTTCTGGCAGCGCCTCGCCGACCTCTGGATCTGGCTCGGCCGGCAGATCACGCAGATCGTCGGTGCGATCCGGCTGGTGAGCATCTCGGACGTGCTGGGCTTGGGTCTCATTCTCCTGGCCATCGTGCTCCTGGTGAAGCGCGTTGGTCAAAAGATCCAGGAATCCCCCCAATGGTCGGCGAGAGCGTGTCCCGATTGCGGCCACGCGCTGCGCAGGGCAAGGCGCCGTCCGTTCGACGTGCTGGCCTGGTTCCTGCCCCTGCGGCGGTTTCACTGTCGGAACTGCGGATGGGCGGGCCTGCGGGCCAAGCCCGCCGCCCACGAAGAATTCGCAGAACCGATCGCCAGTCGCGAGTCCCGGTGAGGAGGCTCCGATTGGATCCCGCGGACGAGGCGAAGCGCCTAGGGGTTCCCCAGCCCGTCGGCGTGGTCGGCCTGGGATACGTTGGGCTGCAGCTGGCGGTCGCGTTTGGCGGGCACATCCCCACGCTGGGGTTCGACATCGACACACGCCGCGTCCACGCTCTCAGCGAGGGAGTCGATCGGTCCGGGGAGGTGGACGCCGCGACGCTGCGCTCGGCCGGGTCGCTTACCCTGACGTCCGACCCCGCCGACCTGCGCGGGATGGCCGTCTATATCGTCGCCGTCCCGACACCGGTCGACGCCGCCCGGCAGCCGGACCTGCGGCCGCTGATCGGGGCCAGCGAGATTGTGGGGCAGGCGCTGGAAGCACGGCGCCCCGGGGCCGGCGAGCCGCCGATCGTGGTTTTCGAGTCGACGGTCTATCCGGGGTGCACGGAAGAGGTATGCGTGCCGGTACTCGAGCGTTCATCGGGCTTGACGGCGGGGCGGGATTTCAAAGTCGGGTACTCACCCGAACGCATCAATCCGGGTGACATCGAGCACACGCTGAACCGGATCGTCAAGGTCGTGGCCGGACAGGATGAGCCCACCACTGCGGCCCTGGCACGACTCTATCGCCTGGTCGTGCATGCGGGCGTGTACGAGGCGCCAAACATCCGGACGGCCGAGGCGGCCAAGGTCATCGAGAACGTGCAGCGCGATCTGAACATCGCGCTGATGAACGAGTTGTCCCTGCTCTTTCACCGCCTGGGGCTCGACACGCACGAAGTCCTGGCGGCCGCCCGCACCAAGTGGAATTTTCTCCCGTTTGAACCCGGGCTGGTCGGCGGGCACTGCATCCCCGTCGATCCGTACTACCTGACCCACAAAGCGCAGGAGGTCGGCTACATTCCCGACGTCATCCTGGCCGGCCGGCGGACGAATGACTCGATGGGATCGTACATCGCGCGCGAGACCGTCCGCCTGTTGATTCGGGCCGGGCGGGTCGTTCGCGGCGCCAGCGTCCTGATCCTGGGGCTGACGTTCAAAGAGAACGTCAAGGACACCCGCAACACGCGGGTGGTCGACATCGCCGAGGAGTTGGCGGCCCACGACATCGCCGTGACCGTCTACGACCCGCTCGTCGGCGGCGACGACGTGCCGCATCTGAACTTCCAGCGTTCCGATGATCCCTTCGCCGGCTCTGAACGCTATGATGCCGTCATCCTCGCCGTGCCCCATGCCGCGTTCCGCGAACGGCCGGCGGGCGAGTTTGCCGGGCTGCTGCGCAGTGACGGCGGCCCCGGCGTCTTCGTCGACGTCAGAGGCGCCGTGCCCGAGATCGCGGACGGCAACGTCCTCTACTGGCGCCTGTGAGCATTCCAGGAAGAACGC
The DNA here is from genome assembly GCA_036004445.1 of bacterium. Lineage (GTDB taxonomy): Bacteria > Sysuimicrobiota > Sysuimicrobiia > Sysuimicrobiales > Kaftiobacteriaceae > DASXUC01. The sequence goes on along the minus strand of DASYRL010000003.1, from coordinate 41,755 downwards.
ATCCTGACGCAGAATCTGTGGCCGCGCCGGGTGCGCTGGCTCGTGATAGAATCGTTGAGGTGAAATGAATGCTTGGGCAACGCTTGATCGTTCTGCTGCTGATCTGCGTGCTGGCGACCGCCGCGGTGCCCGCCGCTGCGCAGCAGCCATATCTGCTCGGGCCCGGTGACGTGATCGAGGTCAGCGTGTTCGGCTATCCGGATCTCACCCGACTCGTCCCGATCATGCCCGACGGCAAAGTGAGCCTGCCGCTGGTCGGCACGGTCACCGCCGAAGGCCTCACCGTCGATCAGTTCACCGCCGTCCTCACCCGCGCCTATGCCGCCTACATCCGCAACCCGCAGGTCAGCGTCAGCGTGCGGGAGTTCCGGAAAGTCAGCGTGTCGATTCTGGGCCAGGTCGCGCGGCCCGGCACCTACGCCCTGACGCCCGGCGCCCGCATATTGGATCTGATCTCCGCGGCGGGTGGGGTCACGGACGTGGCCGATCTCAGAGAAGCGCACCTGGTGCGGCCCGGACAGCCGCCGCAGGTCGTGGATCTCCAGAAAGTCCTCGCCGGCGATCCGGCGGCGAACTTCGCGCTCGCCGGCGGCGAGACGCTCGTGGTGCGCGAAGACCTGTTCAACCTCGTCAACATCGTCGGCGAGGTGGTTCGACCGGGGCAGTACCGGTTGCGCGGTGAGATGCGGGTGCTCGACGTGCTGCTGCTGGCCGGAGGCTTGAAGGACACAGCCTCGCTCAACCAGTCCACACTGGTCCGGCGGTCCGGCGAACGGGAGCCGCTGCGGCTGGATCGGCTGCTGCTGCGGCAGGAGATGGAACAGAACGTCATCATCCGGCCGGGCGATACGCTGATCATCCCGTTGGAAACCAACAACAAGTTCTTCGTGCTGGGCGACGTGCGGAGCCCCGGGCAGTTCGTGATTCGCGGCGCCGTGACCCTGCTGGAAGCCGTGGCGATGGCGGGTGGACCCATCCCGCGCGCGTTCGGCACGGCCCGCAGGGTGTACCTGGTTCGCCGCACCGGAACATTGGACCGCCCGCCGGCCGGCGTCACAGTCGAGAAGCTCGAAGGCGGGGGGGTTCTCCTCGCGATCGAAATTGGCGACATCCAGCGGGGATCCCCGGCGGGCGCCATCTCGGTCCAGCCCGGCGACGTCATCGTGATTCCGGAAAGCGGGCTGAGTTCGATTGCACAGATCTTGAGCATTCTGGCGGGCATACGGAACGTCACGGCACCTTAGAGGGGGCAGGCTGAGCGATGGATTCCCAAACACTGGCGCACGAGAACCTCCCGCAGCCGACGATGCGGGATTACATTGACGTCCTGCTCCGCCGGTGGTGGCTGATCGCCGCCGCCGCAGGCGGCGGGCTGCTGATCGCCGCGCTGATCAGTGCCACGTCCCCGCCGGTGTATCAGGCATCTGCGCGCCTCGTCGTTGACCGGTCGGGACAGAGCCTGCTGGTTACGGATTTCACCGGCCTCACCCAGACGACGATCGTCGACACCCTCGCGGAGATCATCAAGAGCCGGGCGGTGGCGGACCTGGCCCTGAAACACCTGCCGGCGACCGACCGTCCGAACCGGACCCGGACTGAACTCCGCCGGGGTCTCGAAGTCCAGCGCATCCGCGGCACCGACGTGATCGTGATCACCACCAACGGCGGCAGCGCCACGGAAGCCGCCCAGAATGCGAATGCCATCGCCAGCGGATTCGTGGATTGGGACCTGCAGCAGCGCCGGTCGCAGGCGTCCGCGGGGGCGCAGTTTATCGAAGCCCAGCAGGCCAAGGTCGGGCAGCAGCTGCGCGAGGCTGAAAACGCCCTGGCCGCCTACAAGGTGACCGGCGGTCAGGTTGCCCTCTCTCAACAGACGACCATCGCCGTCGAGAAGGTGGCCGAATTCGAGGCGCAGCGGCGCGTGGCTGTGGCGGAACGGCAGGCCGTGGAAGCGAGCCTGCGCCAGGCACGCGGGGCGATGACCCGCCAGTCGCTGCAGACCGTCGGCGGCATGACCGTGTCCGAAGATCCGGTGGTGGGCCAGCTGCGTGCCCAGCTGGCGCAGCTGGAGATCCAACTGGCCGGGCTGCGCGAGCAGTTTACCGACCGGCACCCCCAGATCGTCGCCGTCAGGGCGCAGATCGAACAGGTGAAGGCGCGGCTGCGCTCGCAGGCGGCGCAGCGGGTCGCCACCCAGACCATCATGCCGAACCCGCTGCGGGACTCGCTGACCAACCAGGTGATTTCGCTGGAGGTGCAGCGCGAGGCCCTCGCGGCGCGGGAGAACGCGTACGCGCGCATCGTCGACCGGTACTTGCTGGACGCAAAGTCGCTGCCGCCGAAGGAAGTACAGCTGGCGCGGCTGACCCGGGACGTCACCGTGGCCGAGCAGACGTTCCTGCTGCTGTCGGCGAAACTGCAGGACGCTAAGATCGCGGAAGCGTCCATCGTGGGTGACGTGCGCATCGTGGACACGGCGCTGCCGCCCAACAATCCGATCCGGCCCCGCCCGCAGGTGGACTCTCTCCTGGGACTGGTTCTGGGACTGCTGCTGGGCGTCGGAGCCAGCTACGGCCTCGAGATGCTCGACACCAGCTTCAAGTCGCCCGAGGAGGTGGAACGACAGCTTGGGCTGCCCGTGCTGGCGGTGATTCCGCAGTGGAAGAAGTCCAGCAAGGATCAGGTCCTCCCACTGATGATGGAAGAGCAGCGGCGGTCCCCCTTCGCGGAGGCGTTCCGCCAGCTGCGCACCAACCTGCTGTACTTGAGTCCGGACCGTCCTCTGCACACGATCGAGGTCACCAGCCCCGGCCCCGGCGAAGGCAAGAGCACGACGTCGGCCAACATCGCCGCGGCGTTCGCGCAGATCGGCAAGCGCGTCTGGCTCATCGAGTGTGACCTGCGCAAGCCGAGCCTGGCCTGGACCTTCCAGCCCAAGACCGCGTTCGGGCTGACGGAGCTGCTCGTCGACGGGCTGCCGGTCGACGGCGCCGTGCAGGAGACGACCGTCAAGAATCTGTGGATCCTGCCCAGCGGGACCAAGCCGCCGAATCCCGCCGAACTGCTCGGCAGCCAGAAGATGCGCGCGCTGCTGGAGCACGGGACGGACGGGGCGGAGATGATCATCCTCGACGCGCCCCCGGTCCTGCCGGTGACCGACGCCGCCGTGCTGGCGCCGGCGGTGGATGGCGTGCTGCTGTTGATCCATATCAGCAAGACTCCCCGCGAGGCGGCGCGCCGCGCCCTCCAGCAACTTCAGGCGGTGGGGGGGCGGATCCTCGGCGTCGTCGTCAACGGGATGCCGGCACGGAGCCGCGGGTACTCGTACTACTACTCGTACGCCGGGTACTACGATTCCGAGACCGCCGCGACAGAGGAGAAGGACAAGAAGAAGAAAACTCCAGCGCCTGCCGGCAGCGCGGCCCCGCCCAAGGCGTAGTTTTCCGGGACGGCCGGCGCACCATGGGAACGCTCCGCCAGCGCGTGCGGGCTGGCTTTCACTACACGCTTCTGAACCGGGTGCTCGTCAACGGCGTGCCGGCGATCGTGGCGCTGGCCGCCGTGCGCGTGGTCAGCATCGCCGACTTCGGACTCTACAACGTGCTGATCGCGCTGGCCGGTCTGGTGGGCAAGCTGACGTCGATGGGGTGGCCCGAGGCCATTGCCCGCTACGTTCCCCGGCTCGACGCGCGAGACGATGGGGAGCGCTTGGCCGGCCTGCTCGTCCGCGCGCTGGGATGGCGCTTTCTGCTGACCTCGGCGGTGGCGGGGGCGATGGTGGTCGGTTTCAACGTCATCGCGCCCATCTTCAAATTGCAGGGCAGTGAGCGGGCTTTCCTGCTCTTCGCCGCGACCGTGGTGTTCACCACGCAGAATTTCCTGCTCACCGCCGCCATCGAGAGCCTGCTCCTGCAGCGGATCCTGTTCGCCATCGGCACGGTCGCGAGTCTGGTGCAGATCGCCTACATGATCGTCCTCTACGTCCGCGGGGGGAGCCTGGTCGCCTTGATGTGGATGGAGCTCACCCGCTCGCTGGTGCTGTACGTCCTGAGTGGATACTTCGTGTTCCACGTCGTCGGGCAGGGATCGTGGTGGCGGGCGCTGCGCACACGGAGGCCGTTTGTCGATACGGTCTCGGTGCGCTACCGGTGGCAGAGCTTCCTCAATGACATCTCTCAGGAGATCTTCAGCCGGCGCAGCGACTACCTGATGCTGTCGTATCTCGCCTCGGCGGTGGCGGTGGCGGTCTACGCGGTTCCCGCGCGCGTCGTCAAGTTCGTGGAAATGCTGGTGCCCGTGTCACTGCTCAAGGGCCCGCTGGAGTCCGCGTTCTACCGGTCGTACGAGCGCGACCGCAGCCCGGACAGGCTCAACCAGATGTACCAGACGCTGACCAAGGTCAACTTGACGGTGCTGGGGTTCTTCCTCGCGGTCAGCGTGGTGTTCGCGCCCGCCGCGTTCGTGCTCGCCTTCGGCCCGCCGTACCGTGAGTCGGGGCTGATCTTTTCGATCTTCATCATTGTCATGACGCTGTACTACTACCCCTTCGGATTCGTCCTGCGGGCACTGGAACGGATGGACCTCGTGCTGTGGGCGAAGACCTCCGCGGTCCTGTACTTCGTGCTCGCGGTGTTCTTCGTCCGCTGGTGGGGGGCCGTCGGCATGGCCCTCGCGACGGCGAGCGCACTGCTCGCCAAGAACTTCATCGCCTACTGGCTGACCCGCCGCGCCGGTGGGATTCGCATGCCGTGGGCCGCGATCGGCCGCATCGCCCTCAACGTCGCCGCGACGTCCACGGTGCTGCTCGTCGTGCGCGCCGCCCTCGGGGACGGTTGGGCGGGCATCGGCGCGGGGGGCGCCGCGGCTGTCGCGGCGTACGGCCTGCTGACGTTCGTGAACTCGGGGTACTCCGCCGACGAACTGAGACAGTTCGCCGACCTCCTGCCCGGTGCCGTCAGCCGCAGCCGGCCCGCCCGGGCGGTGCTGAGCGGCATGCTGCAGCGCGCGCAGGTCACGGCGTCCGCCGCCGGTGTCGGTCCGCGATGATCCGGCAGAAGGTGCTGGTGTTTCGCCCGGATCTTGCCGACGGCGGTGCGGATCGAGTTACCATTACGCTGCTGCGGGAGTTGGACCGTGCGCGGTTCGACCCCGTGCTGGTGCTGATGCACAAGAGCGGGGTGCTGCTGCACGAAGTGCCGGCCGACGTACCGGTGCACGGCCTCGGGGCCGGCCGGCTGCGGACCTCGGCGCTGGCGATGGCCCGCGCGATCGCGCGCGAGCGGCCCGACGTCGTCCTGTCCACCTCGAGCGGGGGCAACATGATCGCTTCGCTGGGACGGCTGCTCTCGGGATGGGCCTGCCGGCTGGTGCTCTCGGAACGGACCACGTTTACCATCGCCCGGCGCGAGCGGTTTCCCCGTGTCGTCCCGATCGTGCTGGCGAAACGCTTTCTCTACCGGCAGGCCGACCGTATCATCGCGGTCTCGCAAGGCGTGGCCGACGATCTGGTGCGCGCGATCGGGCTTCCCCGGGACCTCATTACGGTGATCTACAACCCGGTCGTCGATGCGGCGATGACGGACCGGGCCGAGGCTACGCTTGATCATCCCTGGTTCGCCGATGGGACGCCGGTCATCCTGGCCGCCGGCCGCCTGATCAACCAGAAGGACTATCCGACGCTGTTGCGGGCGTTTCTACAACTCCGCCGCCGACGGCCGGTCCGCCTCATCGTGTTGGGCGAAGGTCCATTGCGGGGCGCGTTGGAGCAGCTGGCCGCGGACCTCGGGATCGCCGCCGACGTCCAGTTTCCGGGGTTTGTGGCGAACCCGCTGCCGTACATGCGCCGCTGCACGGTCTTCGCGCTGTCCTCTCGCTTCGAAGGGCTTCCCGGCGTGCTGATCCAGGCCATGGCCTGCGGCACGGCCGTGGTCTCAACGGATTGCCCGTCCGGACCATCGGAGATCATCGAGCCGGGAACGAGCGGCTTTCTGGTGCCGGTGGGGGATCCCGCCGCGCTCGCCGGCGCAATCGGCCGTCTGCTCGACGATCCTGACCTTCGCCACGCGGTGGCCGCGGCGGCGGCGCGCCGCGCGCAGAGGTTCGGCGTACCGGAGACGATCCACGAGTACGAGCGCGTGCTGGAGGGTGCCCGTCCCTCGAGCGGAGACAGTCGTGGAGCGGCTTAGGGTTGGGTTGCTCGGCTGCGGGCACATCGCCGCCACGCACGTCCGGGCGTGGCGGCGCGCGGGAATGGCCGACGTCGTGGCCGCCTTTGACGTCAGGCCGGAGGCCGGCCGCGCGTTCGCGGATCGTTTCGGGATCGGAGTGGTATGCGAGACGGCGGATGCGCTGCTGGACCAGCGGATCGACGTGGTCGACGACTGCTCGCCGCCGGCAGCGCACCTGCCCAACGCGCTCGCCGCGCTGCGCGCTCGCCGCCACTACCTGGTCGAAAAGCCGATCGTGTTCTCGCTGCAAGACCTGACCCGAATTCGCGGGGCGGCGGACGCGGCGGATCGCGCTGTGTGCGTCGTCCACAATCTCAAATACAATTACGGGGTGCGCACCGCGAGGCGGTGGGTGCGCGACGGCCGCATCGGGCGGCTGTTGTCTCTGGAGCGGTACTTCTTGACGGATCCATCGACCGACCGCATGCTGCGGATGACCAACCACTGGTCGCACACCCTGCCCGGAGGGCGATGGCTGGAGACGCTGCCCCACGAGCTCTATCTCACGCACGAGTTCATGGGCGCGCTTCCGGTGACCCACGTCGTGGCCACGGGCTGGTCGGGCGTGGGAGGACCGCAGACCGCCGATGAACTGCTGGTCGTCCTTGCCGGCGACGGGGGCCTCGCCACGTATCGTTACTCCGCGCGGTCCCGGACCAACCACCGCAGTCTCGTGCTCTACGGGACCGATGGAATTATCAAGGTCGACATCCTCGCCGGCAGCGCAGCGCTGCTGCGGCCGCATGCCGGCCGCTGGGTGCGGGGAGTCGGGGGCGACACGCTCGACGCGATGGCCACGCTAGGCAGGATGGTGCCCGACCGCGCCGCCGCGACGGCGGCCCGGTTGCGCGGACACACGCCTCACGCGGCGCTGATCGCCGACTTCGCCCGCTTCCTGCTCGGCATGGGTCCGGCACCCGTAAGCGCGGATGAGATCGCCTACGTTGTCGCGGGGTGCGAGGAAGTCGGCGCGCGCGCGCGGCCGCCCCAGCCGGCCGGGGCCCTCTGATGGGGCCGGTCGACTTTGTCATCACGAATCCACGCCATCACCTGGCGATGTTCGCCCCGGTGATCGAGCGGCTGCGCGCGCAGGGCGTTGCGGTGCGCGTGCTGTCCCTGTGCGAACTGCGCGGATACGTCACGCCGGCGGAGGAGCTGAACGGTCTGGACATCGAGTGGATGCCGCTGATGCCGGTCCGGCTGTCGAAGGACTCGCAGCAGTTGCGCGCAGTCCGCGACCGGGCGGCCGGGCGGGCCCGCGGTCTCATGCAGGATGCCGTATGGCGGGGACTGATCCGGTGGAACCGGCGGCTGACGGGGCGGCCGCGTCCGGCCGTTGCGGTCCTGCCCAACGACGCGGCGTTTCCGTACGACCGGATCGCCGACCACTACCGCCGGGACGGAGTGCCGTTTCTCCTCATGCAGGAAGGCGTGCGGTTCGAGCTGCCGCTGGCCGGGCGCCGGCGGCAGTATGGTCAGGGCGGCGCGCAGGCCGTGGCGGCCTGGGGGGACGCCAGCGTGGAGTACTTCCGCGGCGTCGGCGTCCCCAATGACCGGATACACGCCATCGGCAACCCGCGCCTAGATGCCATCCGCACTCGTGACTGGTCGCAGCCCGCCCGCGCGCTGCGGGCGTCGCTCGGGCTGGACCGGCCCGTGCTCCTCGTGCTGACGAACCCCGTCGACCTGCAGGGGTTCTGTACGCGGGAGGACAAACACCGCCAGGTCGGAGCGTTCCTGCGCGCTGCCGCCGGCGCGGCGGCCGCGCACGGGTTGACGGTGGTCGTCAAGATTCACCCGGCCGAATCCCTGCCCGCCTACCGGGCCGACGCCGCGGCCGCGGGCCCGGGAATTCACGTGGTGCGCGACGCCGAGGTCTACGCCTTGTTCACCCTCGCGGCCGTCGTGGTGGTGCTCGCCTCGACGGTGGGGCTGGAGGCGATGCTGTTCGACCTGCCCGTGGGGGTCCTCGAAGTCCCTGGGGCGGGATTCGTCTACGACTTCGTTGCGCAAGGCGCAGCCGTGCCGCTGTACGCGGATCGGCCGGCGCCCGGACTGGATGCGCTGCTGGCCGACGACGCGGGCCGGCGGGAGGCGCGGCGGCGGTACCTCGGGGAGCAGATCGCGAACCTGGGCCGCTCGGCCGAAGCCGCGGCCGCCCTGATCGGCGAGATCGCCCGGCCGCGCATGGTGGCGGTTCCATGAGCCTGCTCGGCCGCCTGCGGGTGACGCAGTCCAAGCATCTCTACTTTCTGCTCACCGCGTTGCTGCTGCCGATGTACTTTCTGCCGTCGATCCGCAAGGGCGTGTCGTTCTTTCATGTGGTGAACGTCGCGATCCTCGGCGGCTACCTGCTGACGTTCATCCTGGCAGGCAAACGACCGCGGTGGTATTTCCTCCTCCCGATCTGGGTGTATATGGTCGGGAGCCTGACCGGAATGTTCAACTCACAGGCGCTCGGTATCAACCTGTACACCCTCGCTCAGGACGTCTACCTGTACGTGTGGTTCGTGGCGTTGTGCGTGATCATGACGTCACAGGACGACGTGAATTACCTCGCCGCGGCGTGGTGTGTGGCGGCCGTGCTGGTGATGATGATTGGCTTCTTCGGCGCCGGCGTCACCGAAAGCGTTTTTCGCGAGGAGTTCACCTTCCGTAATCCAAACCGGGCGTCGGCGTATTTCATGACCACGATGGCGATGATGTTTGCGCCGGTCTTCAATGACCGCCGGTGGCTGCGTGGGGCGATGATTGTCCTTTCGGGGTTTGCGGTCTGGTCGACCGGATCGATCGGAACGTTTGCGAGTTTCGCGGTGGGGGCCGCGGTACTGATGTCGGTCACGATGTACCTTCGCACCGGCGGGTTTTGGGTCGCGCGGCAGGCCGCGGTGCTGCTGCTGGCCGGTCTCGCAGTCTATGCGAGCGTGACCTACGCCGACATCGAATCCACGCTGGCGTCCCGCATTCCCGCATCGTTCGGACGCGCCGCGCGCAGCTACGCCACCCGGCAGGAAATCTGGGCGGCGGGCCTGGACGAGTTCCGGCAGCATCCCTTTGGAATTGGGCCGGCGAGCTTCTTCCAGCAGGTGGAACTCGGACGCGGGCTTGGGACAACGGGATCGCTGGAACTGCACAGCGATTATGTCGCCACTTTAGTCGAGCGAGGCGTGGTGGGGTTGTCCGGGCTGCTGCTGTTGATCGTCATGGTCGGCCGGGAGCTGATCCGGCTCGTGCGGACGGTGCGCGGCGCCGGGCGCCGGGATCTGCAGTTGTGGAGTGGGGCGCTGTGCGGAGCGATGGTGGGGTACTTCACCTATTCCCTGACCCACGAAGCGCTGCACCATGATACGCTCTGGCTGCTGCTGGCCATCGTGATGGTCCAATTACAGATTTTGCGCCGCGACGTCCGGGTTGGGCAGCGCCGTCCATCCGCGCCACCCGACCCGGTGCCGGTACGGGTCGGAGCCAGATAGCGCCATGTGGCTGATCGGGCTCGTCCGGCGTCTGAAGATCCACTCGGCCCGGGACCTCTACTTCCTGGTGATGGCCTTCCTGCTGCCGATTCATCTCGTCCCTGTGTTTCGCAAGGGAGTCACCGTCTTCCACGTTATCAACGCTGTCCTGCTGGTCGTCCTGCTCTTCGCCGCGCTGAACCGGCGGGAGCGCCTGCGCTGGCCGCTGCTCCTGCCGCTGTGGATGATCTTCCTGGGCAGCCTGATCGGCATGTTCAACTCGCAGGTCCTCGGCATCAACGTCTACACGCTGCTGCAGGATGTCTACCTGTACCTCTGGGCCGTCGCGCTGATCGCGATGCTGGCCGACCAACGCGACATGGATTATCTGACCACGGCGTGGCTGTTCGCCAGCATCGCCGTGATGGCGTCCGGATTCATCCTGGGCGGAGACGTCGTGGGACTGCAGGTGTTCCGCGACGAGTTCACGTTTCGCAATCCCAACCGCGCCGCCGCGTATTTCATGACGAGCCTCTTCCTCTTGTTCGCGCCGGCGCTCCGAGGGCTGCGGCTGCTGCGCGTGCTCGTGGCCGGGGCGCTGCTGTGGGCGATCTGGCTCACGGGGTCCGTCGGGACGTTTACAAGCGTCCTCGCCGGCGGGGCAATCATGATCTTCGCCCTCTCCTATGCGCGCGGGACCGCGTACTGGTGGATCCCGCGGCAGGTGCTGATGCTGCTGATCGCCGGCGCGATGGTCTACGTCAACGTGGCCTTCGACATCGAGGCGGCGCTGGTCAGCCGCTTTCCCCACGCCTTCGGCCGCACCCCGCGCAGCGCGGCCGCCCGGCAGCTGATTTGGGGATACGGGTTCGACGAATTCGGCAAGCACCCGCTGGGCATCGGCCCAGCGAGCTTCGCCGGCCAGGTCTACACAGGCTTTAGCAAGGACGGGAGGATCGAACTTCACAGCGATTTCCTCGCGACGCTGGTCGAGCGGGGCCCGATCGGCTTCGCCGGCCTGCTGATCTTGATTGGGGGCGTGGCCCTGGCGCTGATGCGGCTGCTGGGGCTGGCCCGGCGAATCCGCAGTCCGGATCTGTCGCTGTGGGCCGCTGCACTCTGTGGGGTCTGCGCGGCGTACGTGGTCTACGCACTGTCGCATGAGGCGCTCCATCACGATACCCTGTGGATGGTGATCGCGTTTGTGTTTGCCCAGGTGAAGATCGCGCAGGCGCAGCTGGCCGGTGCGCAGCGGGCGGGTCCGGTGCCGGTGGCCGTCGCGACGCGTCTGGTTCCGACGGCGCCCGGCCGTCCCCTCCTGAGCGGACCGTGATGACGACACCGCTGCCCGCATCTCCCCGCGTGCTCACCGTGGCCACGGTCGACGTCAGCGTAGCGAAGTTCCTGCGTGGGTTCATCGAGGCCCAGCAGGAAGCCGGATACGCCGCGGAGGCGGCGTGCGCCGACGGTCCATACGCCGCGGCGATGCGAGCGGATGGTTTGCGCGTGCATGCGATCCCGTTCACGCGGCGCCTCCTCTCCTGGCGGCATCCGGTGGCGCTGGTGCATCTCCTGCGGCTGCTGAGGCGCCGACGGTTCGACGTGGTGCACGTGCATAATCCCGTCGCCCAGGTGCTGGGTCGGATTGCGGCACGGCTCGCGGGCGTGCCCGTGATCATATACACGTCGCACGGCTTCCAGTTTCACGAAAGCCGCCCACCGCTGGTCCGGTGGGCGATCCTGCAGCTGGAGCGGCTGCTCGGGCGTTTTGCGACAACACAATTGTTTGCGCAGAGTCTCGAAGACGCGCACACTGCCGTCGAGCAGGGCATCATGCCCGCCGAACGGGTTGTCTGGATCGGCAACGGCGTGGACCTCGAACAGTTCGGTCGGCCAGACGATGCCGGTCGCGTGCGGGCGGGCCTGGGACTCAGCGAGCGGGACCAGGTTGTGGGTTTCGTCGGACGGCTGGTCCGCGAGAAGGGGATTGTGGAGTTGATCGAGGCCATGGCTGCGGTGCGGCGGGCGGTCCCGGCCGCTCGGCTGCTGGTGGTCGGGGACACTCTGGCCAGCGACCGCGATCCGGGCGCGAAGGCGATCGTCGCTGCCGCCATCGATCGGGCCGGACTGAGCGATGCCGTGGTCTTCGCCGGGTTCCGCGACGACGTCCCCGAGCTGCTGTCGGCCATGGACGTGTTCACGCTTCCGTCGTGGCGGGAGGGGATGCCGCGCAGCATTATCGAAGCAATGGCCTCCGGCCTCCCGGTGGTGGCCACCGACATCCGCGGCTGCCGTGAAGAGGTGGTCGCTGAACAGACCGGGCTGCTCGTGCCGGTGAAGGATGCCGCGGCGCTCGCCGACGCCTTGATCCGTTTGCTGTCCGATCCCGCGCTGGCTGCACGGATGGGCCGGGAGGGGCGCCGCCGTGCGGTCGAACTGTTCGACGAACGCGTAGTGTACGCGCGGCAGCTGGCGGTGTACGAGAAACTCCTGGCCGCCTCCGGCGGGGTCGCTTCGCTGCCCGTCGGCGACAGCCGATGAGATCGGCCGCCCGTGAGGCGTTGCGCGCGTTGTTCTCGCTCGCGTTCATGCGGGCGCTCATCGATGCCGCCGGCCACTTCGTGCACGAGCACGTCGTCTGGCGGCGCCGCATCCACCTGGCCGGTCCGGCACGGATCCATCCGACGGCGTCGATCCGAAACGCCCAGAACGTGTATGTTGGAAGGGAGTCGCACATCAACTATGGCTGCTGCATCTGGGCCGGGGATACCGCGTCGATCCGGCTGGGCGATTACCTGCTGATGGGCCCGGGTGTGATGATGTTTGCCGGCAATCACGGCATGGCGCGCAGCGGTGTGCCGATGATGCATCAGCCGCGCATCGAGGCAGGGCAAGACATCGTCATCGGCGATGACGTCTGGCTGGGGGCGGGGGTCATCATTACCGGCGGCGTGCACGTCGCCGACGGCGTCGTCATCGCCGCCGGCGCCGTGGTCACGCGGAGCATCGACACGCCGTACGCGATTGCGGGTGGGATACCGGCGAAAGTGATCGGCACGCGATGACTGCCGCCCTCGTGCGCAACATTATGACGCTAGACGTGGAAGACTACATGGACGCCGACCCGTGGCGCGCCCGGCCCGCGACCTTTCCCGTCTCGGCGCGGGTAGAGGAGGAGACCCGCCACGTCCTCGACCTTCTCGACGAGCTGGGCGTGACCGCGACGTGTTTTGTGGTCGGGCGGGTGGCCGACGCGCTGCCGCGGCTCGTCCGGGAACTTGCCGCGCGTGGGCACGAGATTGCCACCCACGGCTATGATCACGTGCGCATGCAGTTCCTCTCCCCCGCGGCGTTCCGTGAGGACCTGAAGCGCGCGGCGGGGGCACTGGAGGGCCTCACCGGCCGGCCGGTGCGCGGATTCCGCGCCCCGGGGTTCTCGCTGCGCAGCGAGCACGCCTGGGCGTTTGACGTCATGGCCGAACTGGGGATCGTGTACGATTCGAGCGTCCGGTTGGTGTGGCCCGGCGATACGGAGTCCGGCGAAGCGCTGCGCGCGCGGGCCGCCGCCGCCGGTATCAGGGAGGTGCCCGGTTACAAGCTCGGGCTCGGCCGGCTCGCCGCCCCGCTGGCAGGGGGCGGGGGCCTGCGGGTCCTCCCGCAGGCGCTGACCCTCTGGGCCATCAGACGGCTGAATGAACGGGGAATTCCCGTCCCCATCTATCTCCATCCCTACGACATGGCGGTCGACCGGCCCTCGGGGCCGTGGCGCCGGACAACGCCGTGGGGCCGCGCAGCGATGGTCCTGGCGCACGCCCTGCAGCGCACGGGGCGCCGCCGCGTCGCTGCGCACCTGCGCCGCGTTGTGGGCCTCTCGGGGGTCATGACGATGGAAGAGTTCGTGTCGCAGGTGCCGATGCAGGCGGCCGTGCCCCATGGCGCCCCGGTGATCCGGTGACGCTAGTCCCGACGCTGCCATCGGCCGTCAATGCGGTCCGGACGCGGCTCGCCGCGACGCTGGGACAGCTATCCGCGCCCCAGCGGGTGCTGCCGGACTTCCTCATTATCGGGGCCCAGCGGGCGGGAACGGCCACCCTCTACTACAATCTCATCCGGCATCCCTGTGTGCTGGCCGCGCTACGAAAGGAAGTGCACTTCTTCGACCTCGAGTCCTGGAGGGGACTCCGATGGTACCGGGGGCATTTCCCGACGCGCCGGGCGATGGAGGCCGGCCGCCGGCGCCACGGCGCCGCGCTGACCGGCGAAGCCACGCCGTACTACCTCTTTCATCCGGCGGCGCCGTCGCGTGTCGCGGCCACGCTGCCGGCAGCACGCCTGATCGTGCTGCTACGCAATCCCGTGGATCGAGCCTACTCGCACTACCAGCGCGAAGTGCGCAAAGGCCGGGAGTCCCTCTCGTTCACGGAGGCGCTCGCGCGAGAAGCGGAGCGTCTGGAAGGTGATGATGCCCGGCTCCTCGCCGATCCACGGTACCGCAGTGTGCCCCACAGGCAATACAGCTACCGGTCGCGCGGCGTGTACATCCGCCAGCTCAGAGCCTGGACCGCGGTGTTCCCGCGCGATCGGTTCTTGCTCATGGAGAGCGAGCAGCTGTTCGGCGATCCACGGCGGGCGTTCGCCGACGTTGCCGCATTCCTCGGTCTGCCCGAGTGGGATCCGGGGGAGTTCGGCAAGTTCAATGAACTCCACTACACGCCGCTGGCCCCGTCCCTGCGCGCGGAGCTCGAAGACTTCTACCGGCCGTATAACATGGAGCTCGAGACCTTTCTGGGCCGCCGGCTTTCGTGGGCGCGATGACAGCGGTCGCCACGGCCACCCGTCCGAATTTCTTCATCGTCGGCGCGCCGAAGTGCGGGACCACATCACTCTACCGCTGGCTGGATGCTCATCCCGAGGTGTACACGTCGCCGCGGAAAGAGCCCCACTATTTCTGCCCGGACCTCTACTCGCCCACCTACGTGCACGACGAACCCACGTATCTCTCGCTGTTCGCGCGCGGCGCCGGGCGCAGGCGGGCGGGCGAAGCGTCCGTCTACTACCTCTACTCGCGAGAAGCCGCCGGCCGCATCGCGGCGTTTGCTCCCGACGCGCGGATCATCATGATGCTGCGCAACCCGGTCGACATGATCCATTCCCTGCACAGCCAGCGCCTGTTCGGCGGCTATGAAGAAATCGAAGAGTTCGAGGCGGCGCTCGCGGCGGAGCCGGCGCGCAAACTCGGGTACAACCTACCTCCCAATCCGTATCCGATCCCGTGCCTCTTTTACCGCGAGATGGGCAAGTACGCGGGCCAAGTGGCACGGTACCTGCAGAGGTTCGCGCGCGGTCAGATCCACGTCATCTACTTCGACGACTTTGTGCAGGATCCGGCGGGCTCGTTCGAGCGGGTCTGCCGTTTCCTGGAGATTGACGCGGAATTTCGGCCCGTATTTCAGACGGCTAATCCGAACACGACCGTCCGCAGCCCCCGGCTGCGGGACTGGATGAAGTTCTCGCCGGCCACGCGGGCCCTTGCCCGTGCGGTCATGCCGCGCCCGTTGCGCCGCGGGCTGGCCGAAACGCTGCACCAGCTGAACCGGCGCGCCACTCCGCGCCGCCCGATGTCCCCGGCGCTGCGGCGCCGGCTGCAGGCGGAATTCGCCGCGGACGTCGCCTCGCTGGGCAGGCTGCTAGACTACGATCTGTCACGCTGGACTCGGGACCCGGAGGGATGATGGCGGCTCCTCAGCGCTGGCTCTGGAAGGCCGTCCGGGACTGGCCTGCGGCCAAGTCCCTGGCGATCCGGCACGAGCGGAACGCCGCCGACGTGCTGCTGGTGTCATTTCCCAAGTGTGGGCGCACCTGGCTGCGGCTGCTGATTGGGCGCGCCGTCCAGCAGCACTTCCGTCTGGGGGACGCCAACCTGCTCGAACTGCACAAGCTGGCGGGGTTACATCCCGACATCCCGCGCATCTACGTGACCCATGAGGACATGCCGCAGGTCAAGCGTCCCGCGGAGCTGGCGACGTCGAAGCGCTCGCTGCGGTGGAAGAAGATCATTTTCCTGGCCCGCGACCCGCGGGACGTGATCGTCTCGACCTATTTCCAGTGGCGCGAACGCCGCCGCAGGGCGATGGGGGACATGGCGTCGTTCATCCGCCAGGAGGCCGGAGGGTACGAAACGGTCCTCCGCTACTATGCCATCTGGGAGGCCAACCGCGGCGTCGTGAAGGACTTCCTCCTCATCCGGTACGAGGACATGCGCCAGGATGCCCGCCGCGAGCTCCGCCGCGTCCTGGATTTCCTCGGACTGCCCGGCGTCGCCGAAGCAGTGGTGGCCGAGGCGGTCGAATTCGCCTCCTTCGAGAACATGCGCAAGATGGAAACCGAGGACCGGTTCCAGTCGAGGAAACTGCGTGCCGCCGACGCGCAGGAAGCGGAATCGTTCAAGACCCGCCGGGGAAAGGTCGGAGGCTACGCCGACTACCTCGCCCCCGACGACGTGGAGTATCTGAACCGGCGAATGGTCGAGGTCCTGCCAGATTTCTACGGTTACCGGCCGTGAGCGAGAACGCGTTGGCGAGCTACCGGCATAAGATCGGACGGACGCTGCGCCGCTCCCGGGTGGGCCGTGTGGTGTACGAATCGGCCAGACGGCTCCGCGGAGAGGTCCGGGTGGCGCTCCATGCCTGGCGCGCCGGCGTCCTCACGCATGCGGCCGGCCGTCCGGATGCCGACCTCGCTGATCGCCAGCGGCCACTGCGTTGGTCCGCACGGCTGCCTGGGTTCAGCGGACCCGAGGCGCTCCGAGACTGGTTGGTCGGCCACGGGATTGTGTCTTCGGAGGGCCGCCACACGTTCTACCTCCCGCCCCAGCCCGAACTCGCCGGTCTGTTTCCCGAGGCCGCCGGATTCTATCCGGCGGACGCCGGGTTCAAGATCCTGAAGGATCCCGGCTCGCCGGAAGAGTCCCGGTACGTGGGCGCCGGCCAGACGACCACCCTGCAGACGCGTCTGACGGGATCCCCGCGCCGCCAGGTGCTTGCGGCGGGCTACCTGGCCATGCATGGGATTGGTCCAGCCATCTACGACATGGCGGAGATCACCACCGCCGACGGCGGGTCGCTGACTGCGTTTGTCGTCCAGGATGCCGGACGCGACGTCCCCACGATGGAGGAATACCGCGCATTCATGAGCGCGCTGGAGGAGCGGCTGCAGTCGGGTGAACTGGCCGTGATCCCGCCCAACTGGCGGCAGCGGGGCGACTTCTCGCCCCCCGATTGCGCCCGCAACCTCGTCAAATCCGGCCCCGGCGGCACCGTCCGATACGTCGACTTTCAGCAGTTTCTGGTGACCGACCAGCGGCTGGTGGTGCGGCGGCTGCTGGAGGCCGCGTCCGGCGAACTGCATTTTGGGACCGCCTACGCCGCGCGGGGAGGAAAGTATCTGTATCAGTCCGTGCCGCTTGCCGGCGAGACGGCGAAGCGCGACACGCAGCTCCGTTGGCGAATGATGTCCGCCCTGCTGAAACGGCACGGCATCGATCCGGACCTCCGCATCTTCTTCGACGTGGGGTGCAACGCCGGGATGATGCTGGCAGAGGCCCTCGCCGCCGGCGCCCGGTGGGGCATCGGGTGGGACCTGCCCCGAGTCATCGAACATGCGCGGCGTCTGCAGCTTGCGCTGGGAAACACGCGGCTCGACATGATCGGGGCACAGCTCCATGCGGCCTATCCGCTGGCGGAGGATGTCCCGGAACGGCTGCGGCGCTTCACGGACGACGCGGTGGTGCTCTACCTTGCCGTGCGGCAGCACCTCGGGTTCATGCCGACGCTGGCCGGCCTGCGGTGGCGGTACCTCCTCTACGAAGGGCACCAGGGAGAGTCCCCGGAGACCATACCGGTGCACATGGAGTCGCTCGCCAGAGTCGTTCCGGTTCGCATGATCGACACGACAGCCTACGCCGATGGTGACTCCCGCCCGCGTCCCGTGGCGCTCGTCGAGCGGGTGGGATGACCGTGCGCAGACCCGATTTCTTCATCGTTGGTGCGCCCAAGTCCGGGACGACGTCGCTCCACGCGTATCTGAACGAACATCCCGACGTGTTCCTGCCCGCCCGCAAGGAACCGCACTACTTCTGCCCCGATCTCTACTCGCCCCGCTACGTGCATGACGAAACCACATACTTGAGTCTGTTTCGGCCGGGGGCGGAAGCGCAGCGCGCCGGCGAGGCCTCGGTGTATTACCTGTACTCGCGCGAGGCGGCCGCACGCATCAAGGCGTTCAACCCAGACGCCCGCATCATCATCATGCTGCGGCGACCCACCGACATGATCTACTCCCTGCACAGCCAGCGCCTCTACAGCGGACACGAAGACCTCGAGGACTTCGCGGCGGCGCTCGCGGCGGAACCGGAGCGGCGCCGCGGGCGGCGGCTGCCGCCGAATCCCTATCCGATCGAGTGTCTGTTCTACCGCGAGATCGGTCGATACGCGGAGCAGGTCAGGCGCTATCTGGAGACCTTCGACCGGTCGCGCGTCCACGTGATCATCTTCGATGAATTCGCGGCCGACACGGCGGGCGCGTATGCCGCGACCTGCCGGTTCCTGGGGCTCGATCCGTCGCCGCGGGCCCGGTTCACCGTGCACAAAGAGAACAAGCAAATCCGGAGCCCGTTCGTGCGCAACGTCATGAAGTTCTCCCCGGGCGTGCGCACGATCGTGCGCACGCTGGCCCCGCCGTCGCTGCGGCGGCGTCTGGGACAAGCCGTCATCCGCCTGAACTCCCGCAGCGTCGCGCGCCCGGTGCTCGCGGCTGACCTGCGGCGGACGCTGGACGCCGAATTCGCCCCGGACGTGGAGCGGCTCGCCGCGCTGTTGGGCCGCGATCTGTCGCTCTGGACTCTCGAACCGGGAACGCGGGAACACGGAAACGCGGAAACGCGAACCGGAAGTCGGAGGGTGACGTGAACGCCGCGATCATCACCGCCCGAGCGGGGAGCAAGTCCATCATCCAGAAGAATGTCTATCCGGTGGGCGGCACGCCGCTGATCGCCTACCCGATCCAGGCCGCGCGGGACGCCGGCCGCGTCGACGGGGTGTACATCACGACCGACGGCGAGGAGATCGCCGACGTCGGCCGCGCCATGGGCTGCGAGATCATCTGGCGGCCGGACGAACTGGCGGGGGACCACGTGAACCACGGTGACGTGATCAAGCACGCGGTGGAATTCGTTGACGTGCATCGAAGCGATCTCGCCAACGTCGTGCTGCTGCTGGGGAACACGGTCATGGTGGACGCCGAGTTGATCGACCGGTCGCTGGCGCTGCTCGAGGAACGGTCCGACCTCGATTCGGTCATGTCGGTATGGGAAGCCGCCGACGACCACCCGTTCCGGGCCCTGCAGGTCGAGGACGGACTGGTGTACGCCTTTGGCGACAAGCACCGCCAGGTGTCGACGGAACGGCAGTCCTATCCCAAGGCCTATTACTACGATCAAGGCGTCTGGACGTTTCGCAAGGACTGTGTCCAGCGCCGGGACGGTCCGAACCCGTGGTGGTGGATGGGGGCGAAGTGCGCGCCGATCGTCCGGCCGTGGGTCACCGGCCGCGACATCCACACGCTGCTGGATGCCGCGGTCTCCGAATGGTGGGTGAGCCGCGGGTCGGACATTCGTGCTCTGCTGGCGTCCCTCCCTCCTTCCGATGGATAAGGGTCTGCGGGAGACCCTGCGCTCCGGTGGCCGGGTCGTCGGCAGCTGGGTCAACAGCGCCAGCCCGATCGCCGCGGAGCTCATGGCGGCGGCGGGATTCGACTTCCTGACCGTGGATGCCGAGCACTCGGCGGTGGATGTGCCGCAGGTACAGGGACTGTTTCAGGCCATCCGGTCGGGGAGCCCCTCGTGCGCGGCGCTGGTCCGCCTCCCCGGGCACGACTACGCGACCGTGAAGCGGTTCATGGATGCCGGGGCGGGGGGAGTGATCGCGCCGCTGATCAACACCTCCGAACAGGCCGAAGAGGTCGTCGCCGCGGTCAAGTACCCGCCCGAGGGAAGCCGCGGGGTCGGATTCGCGCGCGCGAACGTCTACGGCATGCGACTGGAGGCGGCGGTGGCCGCGGCGAACACGGAGTCGGTCGTCTGCGTCCAGATCGAGCACGTCGACGGCGTGGCCGCCGTGGACGAGATCCTGGCGGTGCCGGGAGTCGACGTCGCGTTCATCGGTCCGTACGACCTCAGCGCGTCGATGGGAATCACCGGCCAGTTCAACCACCGCCTGATGCGTGACGCGGAGCACCGCATCCTCGAATCCTGCCGGCGGCACGGCGTGGCACCGGGCATCCACGTGATCCAGCCCGACCCGGCGGATGTCCGCCGGCGGGCGGATGAAGGGTACCGCATGATCGCCTACAGTCTTGACATCACGATGCTGTCGGAAGCATCCCGGCGCGGTCTCGCCGAGATCCGCCGCCTGATGGGACCGGAGCCGTCCTGATGGCCCGGGCGTCGGTGGTCATCCGCTGCTTCAACGAAGAGGCCCACATCGGGCGGCTGCTCGACGGCCTGGCCCACCAGACCGTGTCCGGTCTCGACATCGTGGTGGTGGACTCCGGGTCCACCGATCGAACGCTGGACATCGTCAGCCGCTATCCGGCGCGCGTGCTTTCGATCCGCCCCGAGGAGTTCTCCTTCGGCCGCTCGCTCAACGCCGGCTGCCAGGCCGCCTCCGGCGAGTTCGTGGTGATCGCCAGCGCGCACACGTACCCGGTCTACGACGACTGGATCGAGCAGATGCTGGCGCCGTTTGCGGATCCGCAGGTCGCGCTGGTCTACGGGCGTCAGCGCGGCGACGCTGGCACCCGGTACGCGGAGCGCCAGGTCTTCTCGGCCTGGTTTCCGCCCGAGTCGAACCTCGCGCAATCCCACCCCTTTTGCAACAACGCGAACGCCGCGATCCGCCGTGCGCTGTGGACGCGCTGGCCTTACGACGAGGACTTGACGGGTCTGGAGGATCTCGACTGGGCCAGGCGCATTCTCGCGCAGGGGTACCGCCTGGCCTACGCGGCGGGCGCCGAGGTCGTCCACGTCCACCGCGAGACCTGGCGCCAGGTGTTCCTGCGCTACCGCCGCGAAGCCATCGCGATGCGGCGGATCTTTCCGCACGAGCACTTCCGGTTCTGGGACTTCCTGCGCCTGTTTACGCGCAACGTCGGCAGCGACTATGCTCACGCCGCGTCCGAACGCGTGCTGGCCCTCAACCTCACCGCCATCCCGATGTTCCGCCTGATGCAGTTCTGGGGTACGTACCGCGGCTTTGCCCACCGCGGTCCGATCCCCGGCGCGCTGAAGCAGACGTTCTACTATCCCCGCGGGGCCGGCCGGGACGCGGGGAGCGGGGCGCCGCCGACGGGGCGGGCGATCGACTACGATCGGATCGGCCCCAAGGATCCCCGCAGCGCGGAACATGGATGAGTGGATTGACATCTCGCTGCCCGTGTCGCCTCAGCTACCCGTCTGGCCGGGCAGCCCGCAGATGGAGGCTACGCGCCGGCTAGATCTTGACCGCGGCGATCCCGTCAACGACACTACGATCCGGCTGTCCGTCCACACCGGCAGCCACGTCGACGCACCGCTGCACTTCCTCGCGGGCGGCGACAGCGTGGACCGGATGCCGCTGGAGGTCCTCATCGGGCCGGCCTGCGTGGCATCGACCGGCGGGGCGGACTCGGTTACCGCCGCGCTCCTGAACCGTCTGTTCCTCCCGATCGGTGTCCAGCGCCTGCTCCTGCGCACGGCCAACTCGGACCGGTGGCCGGCGGCGCGGGAATTCGATCCCGGCTACGTCGCCCTGACCGCCGACGCCGCGCAGTGGATGGTGGACCGGAAGATCCGGCTGGTTGGGGTCGACTCCCTGAGCGTGCAGCGGTACCGGGACGGTCCCGAGGCGCATTTGATCCTGCTGGGGGCGGGAGTCGTGATCGTGGAGGGGCTCAACCTCGCCGGCGTCGAGCCAGGGATGTACGAGTTGTGCTGCCTTCCCCTCCGCCTCTCCGGCGCCGAGGGTGCGCCCGCGCGCGCGGTCCTCCGCCGAGCGCCCCCGCGATGATCGACGAGCGCTTGGCCTCGCAGCTGGCGGCCCTCGACGCGGGCGAATTCCGGTTCCTGCGCGGCAAGCTCCTGTGGAGCAGGATCTTCCCGGGTTTCTTCCGCCTCGCGCCGTCCGACGTGGTCCTGAACGCCGGCGTCGGGCAGGGACCGCAGGTCCTCACGTACGGTGGGGCCTGCCGCCTGATGGTGGGCGTCGACGTCAGCGAACCGAGCCTCCGTCGTTCCCTCACGGCCACCCGGCTGTGCGGGATCACCAACTACGCTGCCGTGTGCGCCGATGCCGAGGCCCTGCCGTTCCGCGACGGCGTCTTCGACAGGATTCTCGCCGTCGACATCGTTTCTGTCGTCGATCACCCCGACCGGCTCTGCGACGAGATGCGCCGCGTGCTGCAGAGCGGCGGCGAGATGCTGATGACATTTCCGGGGCTGCAGCTGCGGCTCCGCCACCTGGCCGCGCGGATCGGCCGCACCCTCCGCCGCTTCAGCGGTTCAGCTCCACGACCATCGCATCGCTCCCGACCAAGACGCCTGCCGCGGATGGCTCCGCTGCCGGAGTGGCTCCAACTGCTGGCCGGCCATGGATTCCGCCTCGTCAGGGCCGAGGCCACGTCGATCGTGCCGCCCCTGCACTGGCTCGGCTTGTCGCGGTTCTGGTTTCGGAACGAACAGATCTTCGCCGCGGACCGGATGATCAGCCGGATGCCGGCGATGCAGTTCTTGGCTCAGGCGGTGATGGCCGTTTTCGCTCGTCGGTCCGCCGGTCCCGCTTCGGAGGATGTCCGCTGATGGCGCACTTTCGGGTGTTGATCTCTGCGCCGCACCTGTTGGGGTCCCTGCAGCGGTTCCGCCCGCTGCTGGAAGCCAATGGTGTCGAGGCGGTGGTGCCGGTGACCCAGGAGCGGCTCGACGAGGCCGCCTTGCTGCCCCTGGTCACCGACATCGACGGCGTCATCTGTGGCGACGACGCATTTACCGCGCGGGTCCTCGCCGCCGCCCCGAACCTGAAGGTGATCTCGAAGTGGGGCGTCGGGATCGATGCCATTGACCTGGAGGCCGCGGCGGGGCGCGGCATCGTCGTGCGGAACACGCCCGCGGCACTGGCGGATCCCGTCGCCGACACGGTGCTGGCCTACGTGCTGTGTTTTGCGCGGCAGGTCCCATGGCTGGACCGGAACATGAAGGCCGGTCGGTGGGAACGCCTGCCCGCGCGCGCCCTTCGGGAGTGCTCCCTTGGCGTCATCGGCCTGGGCAGCATCGGCCGCGCGGTCGTGCGCCGCGCGGCGGCATTTGGGATGAAGGTACTCGGATGCGATATCGTCCCTCCTGATCCGGCGTATGTCTCCGAAACCAGTCTGACCGTCCTGGCACTCGACGACGTGCTGGCGCACTCGGATTTCGTGAGCCTGAATACCACCCTGACCCCGCAGACCGTTCATCTCATCGGGGCCCGTGAGGTCGGCCTGATGCGCGCCAACGCCGTCCTGATCAATACGGCGCGGGGGGGGCTGGTCGACGAACCCGCGCTCATCGACGCGCTCCGAAGTGGACGGCTGGGCGGCGCGGCGCTGGACGTGTTCGAGGTCGAGCCGCTGCCGCCGGATAGTCCGCTACGGGGGATGGACCACGTGCTGCTGGGTCCGCATGCGGCCAACGCCAGCCCGGCGGCGTTCGAGCGCATCCACGAGCTCGCGATCGCCAATCTCCTCGAGGAGCTGAGCCGGTGGAAGCCGGGGTAACCCGCACGGCCCTGGTCACCGGCGCCGCCGGCGGCATCGGCCATGCGATCGTGCGCGCGTTGCTGGCCGCGGGCTGGCATGTCGCGGCGACCGACCGCGCCGCCGCCGACCTGCCGCCGGACGTCGCCTTCGTGACGGCCGACCTGGCCGCGCCGGAAGGCGCCGATGTGATCGTGCGCGCGCTGCAGTCGATGCGGCGCCTCGACGCGCTGGTCAACAACGCCGCCGTGCAGCTGGCGGCTCCGCTGCTGCAGACCACGGCGGCGGAGTGGGACGAGATCATGGCCGTCAATGTGCGGGCCGCGGCGTTGCTCGCCCGGGCGACGTTTCCGCTGCTACGCATTGCCGGCGGCAGTGTGGTCAACGTCGCCTCGGTGCACGCCGTGGCCACCTCAGTCGATCTCGCCGCCTATGCGGCGAGCAAGGGCGCGCTGGTCGCCCTCACCCGGGCGATGGCGATCGAGTTCGCGCCCGCCGGCGTGCGTGTCAACGCGGTGCTGCCCGGCGCCGTGGACACGCCGATGCTGCGCGCGGGCCTGCGTCGCGGCCATCTCGCCGGTTCCTCCGACGACGAGCGCATCGCCGCGCTCGGGGCGCGGACAGTGCTCGGCCGGGTCGGCCGTCCCGACGAGATCGCCGAGGCGGTGCTCTTCCTCGCCGACGGCGCCCGGTCGTCGTTCATCACCGGCCAGGCGCTGATCGTCGACGGCGGCGCGACGGCGCGGCTGAGCACGGAATAACCCCGAAATTGCCCGGTTCGCGGGCAAGGCAGGGTGTGGGCGGCGCAAGAGAGAAGGCATATATCCCATGGTTGCCAGGGTCTTGCAAAGCGACGCGCGTCGGCTCGCCATCATCCTGATGTACGCCGCGTTCTCGGCGCTCGCGTATTTGCTGGCGTTCGCGCTGCGGTTCGACTTCGCCATTCCCGCTCGCCAGGCGCAGATGCTCTACGCCTCGCTCCCGCTGGTGGTTGTCATCCAGGTCGGCGGCCTGTATTTCTTCGGGATGCACCGCGGGCTCTGGCGGTACGCCAGCGTGGGGGATCTCCTGACGATCGTCAAGGCCACGCTGGCGACCTCGCTCGTGTTCATCGCCGCCGCGGCCACGCTGTACCCGTCGGACTATCCCCGGTCGGTCTACCTGCTGGACTGGGGCATCTTCACCGGCGCGCTCAGCATCGCCCGGGTGGGGGCGCTGGGGTTCCGCGACTTCGTGACGCGGATCCGCGAGGGCACGCGCCGGCGGGTCGTCCTCGTCGGAGCGGGGGACGGCGCGGAGATGCTGCTCCGCGAGCTGGATCACAATCCGTTCGCCGAGTACCGCGCGGTCGCCCTGGTCGATGACGATGCCCGCAAGCGCCGGACCAGCATCCGTGGGGTCGAGGTGCTGGGCGGCATCGATGATCTGGCCGCCGTCTGTGCGCGGGTGCAGGCCAGCGAGGTGATCATCGCCATCCCGTCGGCGTCGCGCGACCAGCTCCGGCGGATCGCCGCGGCCTGCCGCCAGACGGGGCTGCGCTACCGGCGCATCCCGGCGCTGGCGGACATCATGAAGGGCACACTGAAGGCGGTGCAGCTGCAGGAGGTCCGCCCCGAGGATCTGCTGGACCGCGAGGTGGCGCAGGTGGACCTGCCCGCCATCGAACGCCAGCTGAGCGGACGCCGCGTCGTCATCACCGGGGCGGCCGGGTCCATCGGATCGGAGCTCGCCCGCCACGTCGCCGGGTTGAATCCGGAGCGGCTCGTGCTGATGGACCGTGCCGAGAGCAATCTCTATCTGGTCTCCCTCGAGCTGCGGGAGCGACATCCGGCGCTGCTCTTCAGCGCCGCGGTGGGAGACATCCTCAACGCCCCCCGTGTGCGCGAGCTGTTTCGGGAGCACCGGCCCGAGATCGTCTACCACGCCGCGGCGTACAAGCACGTGCCGCTGATGGAAGAGCACCCGCTGGAGGCGATCGAGAACAACATCTTCGGCACAGAGATCCTCGCCCGGGAAGCCGCCCGCGCGGGGGTCGAGACGTTCATCCTCATCTCTACCGACAAGGCGGTGGAGCCCGTCAGCGTCATGGGCATGACCAAGCGCATCGCCGAGCTGGTGCTGCGCAGCGTGGTCAGCGAGGCGACGTCGTTCGTGGCGGTGCGGTTCGGCAACGTGCTGGGCAGCGACGGCAGCGTGCTGCCGTTGTTCAAGTGGCAGGCGGCCACGAAGGGCGAACTCACCGTCACCGATCCTGAGGCCGCCCGGTACTTCATGCTGCCCGCCGAGGCCGTGCAATTGGTACTCACCGCCGGCCGGATGGGCGGGAACGGAGACACCTTCTTTCTCAACATGGGAGAACCTGTGCGGATCATGGACCTCGCCACCCGGTTCCTGTCGCGGTCCGGCCTCGAGCCAGAAGTGGACGTGAAGATCGCCATCTCCGGTCTGCGGCCGGGCGAGCGTTTGGGGGAGATCCTCGTCGCCGGCAGCGAGCAGCTCCTGCCGACCGACCACGACCGCATCTTCCGTATCGGCACTGCCGGGTTTGACCGGGAGGCGTTCGTGCGGGACCTGGAGGTGCTGAAAGGACACGTGCTCGCCCGCGACTCCACGGCCGCCGTCGGCAAGCTCAAGGAGATGGCGGCGGCGTACTAGCGGCCGCCCAGACGATGACCGGGCAGGGACCGGCAGCCGGCACCGCGGCGGAAGGTGTCAGACCGAAGGTTGCCCACATCGGTACGGTCGACCTGTCCCTGCGCTTTCAGCTCTTTGACCAACTCCGCCACCTGCGCCAGGCCGGCTACGACGTCGTGGCCGTCTCCTCGCCGGGCCCGGAGGTCCCGCGGTTTGAAGCCGCGGGCATCCGGCACATCCCCGTGCACATCTCCCGCCACCCGTTCAGTCCTCTCGCCGACCTGCGGTCGGTGCTGGCGTTGTGGCGCGTGATGCGCCGCGAGCGGTTTACGATCGTCCACACCCACAACCCGAAGCCAGGTTTTCTGGGGCAGATCGCGGCCAGGCTGGCGGGGGTACCGATTGTCACCAACACCGTGCACGGTTTCTATTTCCACGAGCACCAGCCCGGACCGGTGCGCAAGTTCTACATGATCCTGGAGAGGATTGCCGGACGGTTCAGCGACGTGGTGTTCATCCAGAGCGCGGAAGACGTGAAGACCGCGTTGAAAAAAGGCATCGCCGCGCCGGGAAAGATCCGGCACCTCGGCAACGGGATCGATATTCGCCGGTTCAGCCGCGCGGCCATCGCGCGGGCCGACCCTGTTGCGAAACGCCGGGAGATCGGCCTGCCCCCGGCGGGGCCGGTCGTGGGGTTTGTCGGACGGCTGGTCAAGGAGAAGGGAGTCCTTGATCTCCTCGCCGCCGCCCGACTGGTTCGCGCGCGGATCCCGGCGGTGCGGTTCGTATTCGTGGGACCGGTCGACAAGCCCAAACGCGACGCGGTCCGGCCCGACGTGGCCGCCGCCTACGGCGTCGCAGACATCTGCCACTTCACGGGCAAGCGCGACGATCTGCCTGAACTGCTCTCGCTGATGGATGTGCTGGTGCTGCCGTCGTATCGGGAGGGGCTGCCGCGCGTGGTGCTGGAGGCATCGGCGATGGAGGTCCCGAGCATCGTGACCAACATCCGGGGCTGCCGGGAGGCCGTCCAGCACGGCCGCAACGGAATCGTCGTCTCGCTGGGGAACACCACGGCGCTGGCGGAGGCAATCGTCGACCTGCTGGCCGATCCCGCGCGGGCCCGCCGGATGGGCGAAGAGGGCCGCCGGATGGCCGTCGCGCAGTTCGACGAACAGACCGTATTCGCCGCCGTCCGGAACGAGTATGCGCGGCTGCTCCGCGAGCGTGGGCTGGGCGCGCCGGCGCCGCCGGCTCGGGCTGCCGAGGCGCCGTCATGAACGAAATCGCGGTAATCGGCCTCGGGCACGTCGGGCTCCCCACCGCGCTCTCGCTCGCCGAGATCGGCTGGCGGGTGGTCGGCATGGACAGCGCGCCCGACCGCGTCGCGATGGTCGCCGACGGGCAGGCACCGTTCTACGAGCCCGGGCTGCAGGAGCTGCTCACCACCCATCACCGCAGCGGCCGGCTCGCGGTGACGGCTTCCCTCGCCGAGACGGTGCGCCGCGCCGAGGTCCTGTTCGTGTGCGTCAGCACGCCGCAGCTGCCCGACGGCGCCGCGGACCTGTCGGCAGTGGAGCACGTCGCGCGCGAAATCGCCGCCCATACGAATGGCCACAAGCTCGTCGTCGACAAGAGCACGACCCCTGTGCGCACCGCCGAGCGGATCAAGAGGGTGCTCTCGCGCTACGGGGCCGGCGCGCACCAGGTGGAAGTGGCCGTGAACCCGGAGTTTCTGCAGGAGGGCAACGCCGTCCACGACGTGCTCCATCCCGACCGCATCGTGTTGGGGGTGGAATCGGACCGGGCGCGCGCGCTGCTGACGGAGATCTACCGCCCGCTGCTCGATCGCCTGCCCGCCCCGGGGCAGTGCGTGGTCTGCGACCGGCGCGGGATCTCCACCGCCGCCGGCGAGCGGGTGATCACCACCAACCTCGAGACCGCGGAGTTGATCAAGCACAGCGCCAACTCGTTCCTGGCCACGAAGATCTCGTTCATCAACATGATTGCCGATCTGTGTGAGCAGACGGGCGCGGACGTCACGCAGGTCGCCCGCGGGCTCGGACTGGACCCCCGCATCGGGCCGCAGTTCCTCGGCGCGGGCGTGGGGTTCGGCGGGTCGTGTCTGCCCAAGGACATGCGCGCGTTCATCCGCATCGCCGACGACCACCGCGTGGACTTCTCGCTGCTGAAGGCCGTCGCCGCGGTCAATGAGGGCCGCGTGGAGCGGGTGATGGAGAAATTGCGCGGCGCCCTGTGGATCATCCGGGGCAAGACGGTGGCCGTCCTCGGGCTGGCGTTCAAACCGGGGACCGATGACGTGCGTGAAGCGCCGAGCCTCCGGCTCGTGCCCGCTCTGCTCTCTGAGGGCGCCCACGTCCGGCTGTTCGACCCCCACGCGATGGACACGTTCGCCGCCGCGATGCCCGATCTGAAGCAGGCGACGTACTGCCGGTCGGCCTACGACGCCGCCGAGGGGGCCCACGCCGTGGTCGTCCTGACCGAGTGGGAGGAGTTCCGCACCCTCGATCTCCACCGCCTGCGCGGCACCGTGGCGCTGCCCATCATCGTCGACGGCCGCAACCTGCTCGATCCCGCCGCGGTGCGTGCCGCCGGGTTCGACTACGTTTCCTTCGGGCGGCCGTAGCGATGGCCGCCCGCGCGTGCATCACCGGGGGAGCCGGCTTTTTGGGATCCCACCTCTGCGACCGTCTCCTCGCTGAAGGCTTCGAGGTCGTCTGCATCGACAACTTGCTCACCGGCACCCCGCAGAACGTGAGTCATCTGCTCGATCACCCGCGGTTTACCTTCGTGCGCGGCGACGTGACCAAGCCGCTGTGGGTCGAGGGCCCGGTCGACTATGTTCTGCACTTCGGCAGTCCGGCCAGTCCGAAGGACTACGTGCGCTACCCGATTCACACGCTGAAGGTGGGGGCCCTGGGGACGCACCACACGCTGGGACTGGCCAAGGCCAAGGGCGCCGGCTACCTGCTGGCGTCGTCGTCCGAAGTGTACGGCGACCCGCAGATCAGTCCCCAACCGGAAACCTACTGGGGTCACGTCAACCCCGTGGGTGTGCGCAGCGTCTATGACGAGGCGAAGCGGTTTGGGGAAGCGCTGGCCACAGCCTACTATCATACCCACGGCCTCGCCGTGCGCATCGCCAGGATCTTCAACACGTACGGTCCGCGGATGCGCGCCGACGACGGGCGCGCCGTGCCCACCTTCATCGGGCAGGCCCTGGCCGGGGAACCGCTCACCGTGTACGGCACTGGTCTGCAGACGCGGTCGCTGTGCTACGTGACCGACACGGTCGACGGCTTGTTCCGCCTGCTGGTTTCTCCGGACGCCGCCGACGATTCCCCGGCGTCGTTTCCCGTGAATTTGGGCAGCGTCGACGAGATTACCATGCGTGATCTCGCCGAGCTCATCATCCGGATCACCCGCAGCCGCAGTCGAATTTCGTACGAGCCGCTTCCCCCCGACGATCCCAAAGTGCGGCGGCCCGACATCTCCCGCGCCGCGCGACTGCTGGGGTGGGCGCCCCGCGTCTCCCTGGCCGACGGGCTGGCGATGACGATCGACTATTTCCGCCAGGGGCTCGCGGCGGGCGCGCGCTGATCCCGTGGCGCCGCCCCCGCCGCCCCCTCAGCCGCTGCTCATCCGCGGCCTCCGCCGGATTGCGATCGCGCCCCGCCGCCTGTTTACGCACTACTGGCTCCGGCCGCGCAGCGGCTATGTCGTGTCATACCCCAAGTCCGGCCGCACCTGGCTCGCGATCATGCTCGCCACCGTGCTGGCCCGCCTCAGCGGCCGCCCGCTAAGCCTCGACGTGCACCGGTACGCAGACGCGCGGCGGGGCATTCCGCGCATCTTTTTCACCCACGACGGCTCCGGCCTCACGAAGCCCCGCCCGTTTACGGGGGATAAAAAATTCTACCGCCACAAGCCCGTGCTGCTGCTGGTGCGCGATCCGCGGGACGTCGTGGTGTCGCACTACTATCAGGTCAGCCGCCGCAAGCGCCGCGGCCCGATCGTCGCCGACTTGGACTCATTCATCCGCGGTCCCCTGGGCATCGACCGCGTCATCGCCTTCATGAACGCGTGGGCCGCGCACCGCACGGTCCCCGGCCGGTTCGCCATCCTGCGGTACGAGGAGCTGCACGCGGACCGCACGGAAGGGCTGCGGCGGTGCGCGGAGTTCTTCGCCATTCCCGGCATGACCGAGCCCGTGCTTGCCGAGGGCGTCGCTGCGGGCTCGTTCGAGCGGATGCAGGCGATGGAGGCCGGCCGGCTGCTCGGCGATCCGCGCCTGCAGCCTCGTGACGCCGCCGATCCGGACAGCTTCAAAGTCAGGCGCGGCCGGATGGGTGGTTTCAAGGATGAGCTGACGGCCGCGCAGATCGGGTACCTCGATGAGCGGATCCGAGCTCACCTCGACCCGTTCTTCGGATACGAGCATGCGTAGGCGTTCGCGTGCCCCCCGGCCGTTGCGCCAGCGGGTCCTGCGGCCCTTCCGCCGGCTCTACCGGCAGCTCATCGTCCGGCCACGCGCGGCTTACGTCGTGTCCTACCCGAAGTCCGGCCGGACTTGGCTGCGGTTCCTGCTCGCGGAGTCGTTCGCGCCGCTGGTGGCGCGGCCACTGTCGCTTGATCTAACGGTGTACCGCAGCGCCGAACGGCAGATCCCGTACATCCTCTTCTCGCACGACGGCACCGATCCGGCGGAGTGGCGCGATGATCTCGGCGACAAGCACGCGTTTGCCGGCCGGCCCGTCCTCCTGCTCGTGCGCGACCCCCGCGACGTCATGGTGTCCTACTACTTCGACTTGACGCGGCGGAACGTCCAGTTCGAGGGCGACCTCGACGCGTTCATCCGCAGTCCGCGCTACGGCATTGACCGGATGATTGACTTTCTGAACAGCTGGGTGGAGCATGCCGGGATCCCATCCCGGTTTTCCATCGCCCGATACGAGGACTTCCACGCCGACGCGGCCGCGGCGCTGCGGGCCGTGCTGCGATTCTTCGAGGTGCCCGACGTGTCCGACGCCGTGGTCGCCGGTGCGGTGGAGCGCACCAGCTTCGCGCGGATGCGCGCCCTGGAACGAGACAGCCTCATCGACGACGGCCGGCTCCGCCCAACCGACCCGGCGGATCCGGAGTCCTACAAAGTCCGGCGCGGCCGGATCGGTGGCTATGCCGAGTATCTGACTCCGGGGCAGGTCGACTTCCTCACCGCGCGGCTCCGCCAGCGTCTGCGGCCGCCGTTCTCGGCATACTGGACGTGACGGGCGCGCGGGTCAGGGCGCTGCCGATTCGATGAGGGTGCTCCTGGTGACCGGAATCTTTCCGCCCGACATCGGCGGGCCGTCGACGTACGTGCCCATCCTGGCCGAGGGTCTGCTGGATCGAGGCCATAGCGTGACGGTGGTGACGATGAGCGACCGCCCGGCGGTGCGGGAAGCCTTTCCGTTTCCCGTGACGCGACTGCCGCGCCGCCGGTTTGCACCCACGCGGTGGGCCGCTGGAGTGGCAGCCGTCATCAGGGCCGCCGCTCGGGTCGATGTCATCCTGGCCACGGGGTTGTACATGCAGACCACCACGGCCAACATCCTCCAGCGAAAACCCCTGGTCCTGCGAGTGGTCAGCGACATCGCTTGGGACCGGGCGTCGGCGTACGGGTGGATCGATGAGACGCTCGAGGAGTTCCAGCGTCGCCGCCACGGGGGGCGAGTCGGGCTGCTGACGAAGGTGCAGACCTGGACGTTCCACCGAGCCGACTTGATCCTCGTTCCCAGCCGCTGGCTGGCCCGCTGGCTGGCCGGCCTCGGCATTGCGCCGGAACGGGTGCGGGTCGTCCAAAACGCCGTGGCCGTGGATCCGCCGGCCCGCCCCTCACAGGGGATGGGCCGGCCCCTGCGCCGGGCGATAGCCGTAGGCAGGCTCGTTCCCGTCAAACGTTTTGACCAAATCCTGGGCGCCATGGCGGAGCTGCCCGAGGTGACCCTGCGTCTCATCGGAGATGGGCCGGAGGCCGGGCGGCTGCGAGGTCTGGCCGCCACGCTGGGCGTGTCCGACCGCGTCGTGTTTGCGGGACGCCGCCGCCGGGAGGAGACGCTTGAAGCCATCGCGGCATCCGACACGCTGATCGTGGCGTCTGCGCACGAGGGCTTCTCCTGGGTCGTGCTCGAGGCCATGGCACTGGGAGTGCCGGTCATCGCTCCGGCGGTGGGCGGCATCCCGGAGGTCGTCGACGACGGACGCACCGGGCTTCTCCACGACGGCAGCGCCTCGGGCATCGTCGACGCGCTCACCCGCCTCGGCGAGACCCCCGGGCTGGCCCAGCGGCTGAGCGAGAATGCGCGGACACTGGTTACAGAGAAGTTCGGAGTGCCGGCGATGGTCGATGCTACCATCGGTGTCCTCACGGACGCGATCGGGCGCCGCAGGTGATGCAGCGGTTCCTGAACTGGGCAATGCCCGACTTCCTCGGCATCGGCGCGCAGCGCGCTGGGACCACCTGGCTGTGGAAGCATCTGCGAGGCCACCCGCAGATCTGGACGCCGCGGACCAAGGAGCTGCACTTCTTCGACCGGCGTGTGCGCCGCCGGCGGCTGCCGTGGATCGGCCGCCGGCGGGAAGCGCAGGTGCGCTACGCGCTCAATTTTGTCGTAGGGCGCCTACTGGGCAAACATGTCGGTGAAGTCACCCCGGCGTATGCGATCCTGCCGGAGGACCGCGTTCGGATCATTGCCGCATGGATGCCGGACGTCCGCGTCGTCTATCTGGTGCGCGACCCGGTGCAGCGCGCATGGTCGCAGGCGGCCAAGAGCTACCGCAAGTGGGCAGGACACCCTCTCGTGCAGGCGAAAGAAGAATCGCTGCGCGTGTTCTTCCGGCTGCCCGAGGTGATGGAGCGCGGCAACTACCTGGCTGCACTCCGCACGTGGCGGTCCCACCTGCCCGCGGATCAGATCTTCGTGTGCGCGAGCGAGGAGATGTTCGCCAGGCCCGTCGACACCTTACGGCGGATTTTTGTGTTTCTCGGCGTCGACCCGGACATCAGTCTGGACCCCGCGGAGCTCGAACGCCCGATCCACAAAGGGAGCGTGACGCCAATTCCAGAAAGCGTGCGCGGCGAGCTTGAAGCCATGCTCTATCCGCAGCGAGAGGAACTCGAATCGATGCTCGGCATCACCCTGCCGTGGGGGCGATGACCCCCGGCCTGATCACGCCGGTATTCGTCGTCGGCGCCGGACACTCCGGCACGACGATCGTCTACCGTATGCTGTCGTTGCACCCTGACACCGCGTGGATCTCTCAGTACGCCGCGCGTGCGTTGGCCGCCCGGGACGTCTCCGGCCCGCTGCTCGCGGGCATCGACAGGATGTTGCGGGGTCTGATCGCTCACTCCTGGAAGAAGAGCCAGTACCCGTGGGCGCGGCGGATCGCGCCAATGCCCATCGAGGCGCACCGCGTCTGGGCTT
This sequence comes from bacterium, assembly GCA_036004445.1. Classification (GTDB taxonomy): domain Bacteria; phylum Sysuimicrobiota; class Sysuimicrobiia; order Sysuimicrobiales; family Kaftiobacteriaceae; genus DASXUC01. The sequence continues at coordinate 8,137 of DASYRL010000003.1, read as the reverse complement.
TCGCGCTCGACGAGCAGGCGGGCCGGGACGCCGCGGTCGGCCGGATCCAGGCCGTCATTACCCGGCAGTGCCGCCGCGACGGCGCGCGCGTCTTTCTCGCCAAGCCGCCCGGAAAGTACCGGAGCCGCTGCGCCCCGCTGGTGGCCGCGGCGTTCCCAGGGGCCCGGTTCATCCACGTCGTGCGCGACGGGCGCGCCGTGGCGCTGAGCGTGCTGGAAAAGTACCGCCAGAATGGGGGAAACCAGGACGACCTGGTGCGGCGCGCCACCCGGCACTGGATCAGGGCGCTCGAGCAGGTCCGGACCTATGCGGCCCTGCTTCCCGTCCACGTCATGCGCTATGAAGCGCTGTGCGCCGACGTGCACGGGCAGATGCGTGCGGCCCTCGCGTTCAGCGGGCTCGCGGTCGATGCCTTCCCGTTCGACCGGTGCCCCCCCACGCTGGTGCCGACCAACGCCGGGCGGATCGACGCGGCGTCGGGCGACGAGTTGCAGACGATCACGGCTGCGTTGAGCGCCCACCTGCGCGAGTATGGGTATGCCGTCGGAGCGTGAGGCCGCCCCACCGATGACATCGGCACCGGACGCCGAGCCGGTTCCCTCGCGGCTCCACATCGGCCTGCAGCGCGCGGGGAGCACCTATCTGTATGAACTCCTGGCGTCACATCCAGACGTAGCCCTGGTGCGCAAGGGCGTCTCGTTCTACGCGACGTCGTTCGAACGGGGCCTCGAATGGTATCAGACGCTGTTCCCGCCCCGCGGTATCCGGATCGACAGTTCTCCCGACTACTTCTTCCGGGGCCGGATCGTCGCGCCGCGCATCAAAGCGGCAACGGCGCGCACCTCCCCGCGGTTTGTCCTGTTGCTGCGCAATCCGATCGACTACACTGCCTCGCGGTTCTTGCTGCACCGCCGCACCAAAGGGCTGCGCAAGCGCTTCGGCGCCACGCCGCGCGACCTGGAAGCCCTGGTCCGTGACCATCCCGAATACCTCGACGAATCACGGTACGCCGGATTGTTGGAGCAGCATTGGTTCGCGCATTTTCAGCCCACCCAGTTCTGCATCGTGCTGTTCGAGGACTTCGTGGCCGACCCGCCGGCGGCCACCGAGGTCGTGCTCCGGTTCTTCGGGCTGCGTCCGTACCCGCTCTCGGCCCCACCGTCGAGCCGGAACGCCACGCTGCGGCATCCCTTCCTCCACGCCGTCAAGCGAGCAATCGTCCGTCGGCCGGGACTCCGCGCGGCCGTGCGCGGGAACCCGCTTGTGCAGCGCGCGTATGATCGTCTGCTTGTCGGCCGCGTCGAGAAGCTCACGGTCACCCAGCGTGCATGGCTGCGCGACCTGCTGGCGGCCGATGTCGCCCGGCTGAAGCGACTGCTGGCCAACTCGCTTGCGCCGTGGAGGGACTTCCAGTGAGCGGCCGCGCGTCGCTGCCGGTACGGTTCCACATCGGGCTGCAGCGGGCGGCCAGCACGTACTTCTATTCTCTCCTGGCCACGCATCCGGAGGTGGCGATGGCCCGTAAAGGGCTGGGCTTCTACGCCAACAAGTTTGACCGGGGCATGGAATGGTACCGCGCGCAGTTCCCCCCCGACGGAGTGCGCATCGAGAGTTCGCCAATCTACTTTGTCCGCGGCGCCACCGTGGCCCCGCGGATCCGTGCGGCGCTGGCGGAGGAGCCCCCGCGCTTCTTCCTCATGCTTCGGAACCCCATCGACTACACCGCGTCGCGCTTCATGCTGCACCGCCGCACGAAGGGCCTGCGCAAGCGGTTCGGCGCCACCCCGCGCACGCTGGAGGATCTGGTCGCCGGCCATCCGGAGTACCTCGCGGAGTCACGGTTCGCGGAGCTGCTCGAGCGCTACTGGCTGGCGCAGTTCGACCGCGGTCGGTTCCACATCGTGCTGTTCGAGGACTTCGTCCGCGACCAGGCACGTGTCGCCGCGGGCGTGCTGGCATTTTTCGGTCTGCGCCCTGTGCCGCTCGCCGCCGTCCCCTCCAGCCGCAATGCCACGCTGCGTCACCCGGTGCTTCACTCGGTGAAGGCGGCGATCGTCGCCCGGCCCCGCCTGCATGCCCTGATGCGCAGCAGCGCTGTCGTGCAGCACCTGTACGAGCGGATTCTCGTCGCCCGCACGCCGAAACTAACGCCTTCGCGCCGGACATGGCTGGCTGACTTGCTGGCAGACGACGTGGCGCGGCTGAAGACACTGCTCGGCGACTCCCTGACGTCGTGGACCGACTTCCGTTGAGATGAGGGCAATTTTCGGCCGGGCGAGGGCCCTGCTCCCACGGCGGTTCGCCAAGGACGTCGGCGCTTTGACTCTAGCCAACATCGTGGTCGGCGTTGTCGGCCTGGCGCAGGGATTGGTCGTGGCGCGCTGGCTAGGACCGCAGGGGTACGGGTTGGCCGCGCTGATCATGTCCTATCCGGGGTTTGTCCTGTCGATCGTCAGCTTCCGAACGGGGCAGGGCGCCGTGAAGTACATGGGGGAATTCGCCGCGGTCGGACGCCGGGACCAGCTGCTGGCCCTGTGCCGGTTCAGCTACGCGCTCAACTTGGCCGTCGCGCTGCTGACCCTGGTAATCGTAGCGGTCACGGCGCGCTGGGTGGAGGGAAGCCTGCTGAAGACAGCGGGTACGGGGGGGCTGCTGATCCTGTTCACCGCCGCGTATGTTCCGGCGTCCTTCGCGGAAGCCTCCGTCGCCGTCTTTTCCACGCTCGGCCGGTTTCGGACCCTGGCCTGGATCCGCGCGGGGACGACGCTGTTCCGGCTGGGGGCGGTCGTGCTGCTGTTGTGGGCGGGGTACGGGGCGGCCGGCGTCGTCGGCGCCGCCGCCATGACCATGGGCCTGCGCGGCATTCTCCTGCTGGTGGCCTCGCACCGCGCAGTGCTCATACGGTGGGGGGGATCCTGGCTCCGCGCGCCCTGGGACGGGCTGGCCGGGAAGTGGCGAGAAGTGCTCGGGTTCTTCCTATACACGAACCTGACAGCGCTGGTCGGTGTAGCCGTCAAGCAGCTGGACGTGCTCGCCCTGGGATATTTCCAGGGCCCCGCGATGGCGGGTAACTATTCGCTGGCGAAAGTCTTCGGGACCGCCATCGGATCATTCGGCAGGACGCTGCAGACCGTGATCTATCCGAGATTCGCCGCGTTGTGGGGAGCGGGACGGGTGGACGAGTTCCGCGACGTCCTGCGGCGCGCCGCGATCGGCCTGGGGCTACCGCTGGGGGCGGGATTTCTGCTCGGCTTGCCGCTGCTGCCCATCCTGGTGCCCCTGGTCGTGGGGTCGCGCTTTGCCGACGCGGTGCCGATCATTGCCGTGGCCTACGTCATGACCGCCATGTCGCTGGCCTTGTTCTGGCTGCGTCCCTGGTTCCTCTCGACTGGCCGGGTCAGAACCTGGTTCGGACTCAGCGCCGCGAACAGCCTCTTCGCGCTCATCGCCTTTCCGATCGGCGCTGCCGTGGGAAGCGGGCTCGGCGTAGCCCTGGCGCGGCTGGCGGGGCGGATCATCCGCAACGCATCCGCCGTCGTCATCGTGGTCAGGGCCGGTCGCGCACCAGGCGGCGACCAGGATCTCACCCCCGCCAGGGTACCCGTCCCGGGCGGGCCGCCCGATGCGAGCTCGTCGCGGTGACCATGGTCACGCGCGGCCGCCCCGCGCGCGTCACACAGGCAACCCGGCAGGCCGCGCTGGCGCGCGCGGTGGCCCGGGCTATCCCGGCCCGCGCGGCGCGGTGGCTCCGGCACCCGGTGTTCATCATCGGCTGCGGACGCAGCGGCACCACGCTGCTGCGGAACCACCTGGGGGCCCATCCCCAAGTCGCTGCCTTTCCGTCGGAGGCGGACGCCTTGTGGCACCCCGGCCTGCTGCCGTGGTCCTACTCGCGCCGGCCGGCGCCGCCGATCTGGGCCGACCCAATTCGCTTCACGGAACTGTCCATCGCCGGCTGGCCGAGCGGTCAGAACGTTACGCTCCGCGCCGTGTTCGGCGCGTTCCAGCGGATCGCCCGAGGCACGGTGTTTCTGCAAAAGAACATCAAGCTCAATTTCATGCTCGCCCGCGTGGCATCGGTCTTTCCGGAGGCCCGCTTCATCCACATGGTGCGCGACGGCCGGGCCGCGGCTGTGGCCTACGCGCGGAAGATGCGTGCCACGATTGACTTCGCCCCCGAACGGTTCCGGCTGGAAGGCTACGACCTCCCGCTGGAGACGCTGATGGAGTACTTTGCGCGATACTGGTCCCAGATCGTGCTGACGCTCGACCGCGACGCCGCGGCGCTCGGTCTGGCCGGTACGGCGGCGTGGCGAGAGGTGCGGTATGAGGCTTTCTGCGCCGATCCGGCCGCCGCAATGGGCGACCTCGCCGGTTGGCTGGGCCTCGACCCGGCTCCGTTTCGCACACTGGACCTCTCTCGGATTCAGAACACGAACGCGCAAATCATCGGGCGCGTGCCTGCCGAGCAGCGCGCCGCGCTCGAGGCGCTGATGGCTCCGGCGCTGATCGCGAAGGGATACGTGAGCGCATGAAGACGAAAGTCGCCTCGCGGGGAGACGAGCGCGTCGCTAAGCGCGACGCCAACGGCCGGATCGATCTCTGGCGGTCGGTGCTGGCGCTCCTGCGGAGGCGGACGTCGCGCCAGGCGGGCATCCTGACGGCGGCGCAATATGTCACCGTCGTCCTGGGGCTGGTCACCGTCACAGTGTCCACGCGGCTGTTGGGTCCACCCGGATACGGCAGCGCGGCGCTGATCATGGCCTACCCGTCGCTGATCCGGTCGTTGCTGGAGTTCAAGTCGATCTCGGTCGTCACCCGATACATCGCCAACTTCCAGGGCACGGGGCGGACCGAGGAGATCGGCGGGATCGTGAAGGCCGGCTACCTGCTTGACTTGGCCGTCGCGCTACTGGCGGTCGCCGTCGTCGGGCTGACCGGCGCGTTCATGGGCGAGCGCGTGTTCCGCATCACGAACCTCGGATGGCTGGCGATTGCCTACGCTCTGTTCTTCCCGTTTGCCTCCTTGAAGAAGACCAGCACATCGGTGCTGACGTCCTATGGGGAGTTCACCTGGATCGCCGTCTTCAACGTCGCCGACCGGGTGCTCGCGCTGATCCTGATCACCAGTGTGTTGGTGGCCGGATACAAGGTGCACGGCTACGTCCTGGCCAACGGGATCGTAATCGCGCTCACCGGCATCGCGATGTCGGCGGTGACCCTCCGCGTGCTCTCCCGGCGCGTGGGTCCCGACTGGTTCCGCGTCCGGATTTCCACGCTGCGGCCGATGGCGCGGGAACTGGCCGCGTTCTTCGGCTGGAACAACCTGATCACCACCCTCGCCGCCGCGGCGAACCAGGCGCCGGTGCTGGTACTCGGGTACCTCGCGGGGAAGGAAGCGGCCGGGTTCTTCAAGCTGGCCAAGACGATCATGACGACCGGTTCCTACCCCGAGGACTCGCTGCGCACCGTGACGTTCCCCGTCATCGCGAAGCGCTGGGCCGCCGGCGAACGCCGCACGTTGTGGAGCCAGCTGCGCCGCTGGACGCTGACGGGCGGCCTGCCCGTCGCCGGCATTCCACTGCTCGCCGCCGTCGTCGCGCCGTTCGTGGTCCCCGCACTGTTCGGCCCAGGCTTTGGCAACGCCGTCACCGGCATCCAGTTGATGTTGGTGGGGAGCGCCGCGGGGTCGGCGATTTTCTGGCTCAAACCGCTGTACTACGCGGCCGGGCAGACCAAGCGCTGGGCGATGGGCTATGCGTTGTACGCCGTCGCCGCCCTGGGGCTGGGCTGGGTGGCCACCTCGCGGGCCGGGTTTGCCGGCATGGCCGCGGTCAGCGCCCTCGGCGACGCGGCCTTCGTCCTGCTCATGGCCGCCTGGGCCTACGGGCGCATCGGCCGGTGACCATGCGGCGGATCTGCTTCATCGGTGGCGCCCGCTACCGGCATCCGGCGGCCGCGGCCACCGTCCGAAAGTTCCAGACGCTCCGGCCGCTGGGCGCATTCTGGGTCATCGGGTTCGCCGAGTCGGTATGGCCGCGGCGATTCACGGATCACGGCGTCACCTTTTACCTCCTCCCCGGCGGCCTCTGGCCTGTCGCCCGCTACGTGCTGATGTTTGTCACCGGGCCGCTGCTCTGCGGGTGGTGCATCATCGTCCACGGCGTGCGGATCATCGTCGCCCAGAGTCCGTATGAGGCCGTCCCCGCCGCGCTGGCAAAAGCCGTGGCCCGTCTGGCAGGCGTGCGGGTGGCCCTGATCGTGGAAAGCCACGGCGACTTCGAATCGAGCCTGTTTTTGCAGCGGGCGGTTGGGCATCGTGGACTCTATGAGGGAGTCATGCGCTGGGGGGCCGCGCGCGGCGCCCGCGCCGCGGACCTGCTCCGGGCGGTGTCTTCGGCCACCGGACAGCAGTTGCTGCGGTGGGCCGGCCCGCGGCCGCTGGTGACCTTTCCCACGTGGACGGACCTCGACGTGTTCTTCGCCGCGGCCGAATCACGCCGGCCCGCCGACGCGGTGCTCTACGCCGGAGTGCTGACTCCGCTGAAAGGCGTCGACGTCCTCATCGATGCCACGGCCGCCGCGGGCGGCCCGGCGCTGACGGTCGCCGGTGCGACCATCGACCCGGACTACGCGGCGGCGCTCCGCCGCCGGGCGGAGGCGGCGCTGCCCGGCCGCGTCACGTTCATTGGACACGTGGGCCAGGCGGAGCTGGCGCGGCATCTGGCAGCCGCGCGCGTGTTCGTCCTCCCATCGCGATCCGAGGGCCTGCCGCGCGTCGTCCTCGAGGCGATGGCGGTCGGCGTGCCCGTCATCGCCACCAGCGTCGGCGGAATTCCCGAACTGATCGATGACGGCGTGACCGGCTGGCTCATCCCGCCCGGCGACGTGCACGCGCTCGCCACCAGGCTGCGATGGATCGCCGGCCATCCGGAGGAGGCCGAGGCCGTGGGTCGAGCCGGCCGTGAGGCCGTGAGGCGGCGATTCTCGGTGGACCGATACGCCCAGGGGTACGCGGACCTGTTCGCCCGAGCGGACGCGATCCTCGGAACGTCCGGGAACGGCGCGGGCGCGGTGGCGCCGGGCCACCGGCAAGAGTGACCGGCGGTGCGCGGCTGGCTCCGGGACGTGATCTCGCAAACGTTTTTCGCCCTGCACCGGCCGGGGGTTGGGCTGCGCGTGGTCTTCTTCTATCATTCGGTCGGCAGTGAGTCGCCGCTGGCGGAGCCGGTCGAGGCCTTCCGCGCCCAGGTCCGCTATGTGGCGCGCTGGTTCCACGTGGTGCGCCTCGCGGAGTTCCTGGCGGCGTCGGCCGCGCTCGATCGGAACGTGGCCTGCCTGACCTTTGACGATGGGTTCGCCGACAACGCCGTCACCGTCCGCGACACGCTCGAAGCAGCAGGAGTGCCGGGGACGTTCTTCGTCGTGACCGGATCGCTGGGGGGCGACCTGCAGATGTCGGGCGGGCGGTTCAGGATGATGGACCCCGCCCAGGTGAAAGCGCTGTCGGCGGCGGGCCACGAGGTGGGTGCCCATACGGTGACCCACCCGATACTGCCTGGCCTCGCCGACGAGGAGGCGCGCAGGGAAGTGGTGGATTCCAAGCAGTTTCTCGAAGATCTGCTGGGGATGGCGGTGACGTCGTTTGCCTATCCCAAGGGGCGGATGGACCTACGCGTGCGGTCATTCGTCCACGATGCCGGATACCGGCAGGCCGTGGTCACCCGCCGCGCCTTCGTGGAGCCGCCGGTCGATCCCCTGGCGCTCCCGAGGCTCGCGGTGCGAGACTACATCCGTATGGCCGTCGGGCGGGGGTGAGACGGGTACCGATGCATGTGCTGCACGTGAGCAATTCGCTGGTGGCCGGGGGGTCGGAGCTCCACCTGCTGGCGCTGTGCCGCCATCTCGGCGCTCTGGGGGTAACTCAGACTGTGGCCTACCTGCACGAGCGCCCGGTGAGCCGGACCCTGAAAGATAACTTCGAGGCGATCGGGGTACCGGCCATCCCGGCGCATGCGGAAGGGCGGTACAACGTGACGTTCCCGCTGGCGGTGAGCTCGATCGTCGCGCGCATCGGGCCGGACATCCTGCACACCCATCTGCCGCGTGCCGATCTGGCGGGGGCGTTCGTGACGCT
>DASYRL010000002.1:0-2149 GCA_036004445.1 bacterium | reverse complement strand
GGGCCAGCCGGTCCGCGTTGCGCCCCATCTCCGCCAGCCACAACGCGGCTTTGAGCCCGAACGTCATCGGCTCCGCCTGCATGCCGTGTGTCCGGCCGGCCATGAGCGTATGACGGTGCGCGTCGGCCAGGCGGGCCAGCGTCATCAGGATGGGCTCGACGGCCTCGCGCAGCAGGTCGGCGGCCTTGACCATCAGGACCGCTAGCGCCGAGTCGACGACGTCGGATGATCCGAGGCCCAGGTGGAGATAGCGCGCGTCCTCGCCCGTTTCCTCGGCGACCGACCGGAGAAACGCGACGACGTCATGCTGCGTCTGGGTGCGCTCGATCTCGTCGATGCGCGCGGGTGTCCCTACGCGGGCGGTGCGCCGCAGCCGGGCGGCCGCGTCGTCGGGGATCATCCCCAGTTCCGCCTGGGCTTCGGCCGCCAGCAACTCGATTTCCAGCCAGGTCGCGAACTTCGTCTCCGGCGCCCACAACTCGCGCATCTCCGGGGTCGTGTACCGCTCGATCATGCCCGTCCCCCCGGCGTGCCTGCCGGTCGGACCTGTTCCCTGCTCCCTGTTCCCTGTTCCCGTAGTATGAGCGCCTCGCGTTCGCGGCCGACGCCGACCATCGATACCGGCACGCCGACGATCCGCTCGATGCGCTCGATGAACGCGTGCGCCTCATCCGGCAGTTCGCCCTCATCGCGCGCGTCGGACGTCTTCGACCACCCGCGCACTTCCTCGTAGACGGGTTCCACGCGCGCCATAACCGCCGTGTGCGGGACGGTGTCGAGGACGCGCGACCCATCTCGGTAGGCGACACAGATCTTCACCGTTTCAAAGCCGTCGAGCACGTCGAGTTTCATGACCGCAAGTTCGGTGAATCCCGAGACTTCCGCGGCAAAGCGCGCCGCGACGCCGTCGAACCAGCCGCAGCGCCGGGGGCGTCCGGTCGATGCCCCGTATTCCTGGCCCAGGTCCCGCAGGCGCGATGCCGTGAGGTCGTGCAACTCTGTCGGCATCGGTCCGCCGCCGACCGCGGTCGTGTAGGACTTCACCACGCCGATGACCCGCTCGATCCGCTGCGCTGGAATCCCCGCCCCCGCGCACGCGCCGCCGGCCAGGCAGGTCGACGACGTCACATAGGGGTAGGTGCCCCAATCGAGATCGCGCATGACGCCGAGCTGGCCTTCCAGCAGGATCGCGGCGTCGCGGGCCAGCGCACCGTGGACGAGCGGATGGGTGTTGACGATGAACGGCGCCAGCCGGTCGGTCCACTCCTCGCAGAGGTACCACAGCTCGCCGACGGTGACGGTGCGCTCGAGGATCGGCGTCGTGCGACGGGCAACTTCGGCCAGCTGCGCTTCAAGGAAATCCGGCTCGAGCAGGTCCCCCGCGCGCACGCCGAACCGGGCGGTTTTGTCCGCGTAGACCGGCCAGATCCCGCGGCGGGTCGTCCCGTGCGCCTTGCGGCCGCGTGCTTCTTCTGTCCGTTCGTCGATCTCGACGTGGAACGGGAACACCAGGTGCGCGCGGTCGCTGATCCGCAGCCCGGCGGTGGAAATGCCGGCGCGCGCGAGCATGTCCAACTCGTCGAGCAGCGCGGCCGGATCGATCACGACGCCGGGACCGATCACGCATTCCACGCCCGGGTGGCTGATGCCGGACGGGACCAGATGCAGGATCATGGTGCCGCGATCAGTGACGATGGTGTGCCCGGCGTTGTTGCCGCCGTTGAAACGGATGACCATATCGGCATCGAGCGCAAGGGCGTCAACCACCTTGCCCTTACCCTCGTCGCCCCAGTGGCCCCCGACGACCGCGGTTACCGACATCTCTACGACCTCACTCAGAAGTCATTGCGAGGAGCTGCGCGACGAAGCAATCTCGTGCTCATCGGTCAGCTCGAGATTGCTTCGCTTCGCTCGCAATGACTTCGAACTTTCCTGCCATGCTCGCTTTGAAATCCTTGAGCCGGACCCTCAGCCTCTCGTCCGAGACCGCCAGAATTTGCGCCGCCAGGATCGCCGCGTTCCGTGCGCCCCACGTGCCGATCGAGACCGTGGCCACCGGGACGCCCGGCGGCATCTGGACGGTGGACAGCAGCGCGTCCAGCCCGCCCAACCCGGTCGCTTCCAGCGGCACGCCGATCACCGGCAGCAC
>DASYRL010000001.1:0-12015 GCA_036004445.1 bacterium | reverse complement strand
CGGCCGGCTGGGCCGCCTTGGCGAGCACGCCGGACCGCTGGAGGAGCACCCGCGCCGTGTTGCTGGGTCGTGCGCCCTTGCGCAGCCAGGACAGGGCTTTTGCCTCGTCCACCTTGATCGTGGACGGATCGGTCGTCGGGTTGTAGTGCCCGATGATCTCGATGTAGCGCCCGCCGCGCGGCGAGCGCGAATCGGCGACCACCAGCCGGTAGAGCGGCCGGTGCTTCCCGCCCACTCTCATCAAACGGATCTTTACCATGCTCTTCCTCCTCGTATTCTGAGAATTCGTGATTTACTGAAGCGGGAATTGCAGTTTCCCGCGCTTGCCCTTCTGCATCTCGCCTACACGTTTGAACAGTTTGCGCGCCTCCTCGAACTGGCGGAGGAGCCGGTTGACGTCCTGGATGTTCGTCCCACTGCCGCGCGCGATCCGGCGGCGCCGGCTGCCGTCGATCACGTGTGGATGGCGCCGCTCTTCGACGGTCATGGAATCGATCATGGCCTCGACCCGGCGCAGCGATTTCTCGTCGACGCTGCCGGCCAGCGCGCGCCCCCGCGCGCCCACGCCGGGCAGCATCTCGAGGAGCGACTCCAGCGGCCCCATCTTCTTGACCTGGCGCAACTGATCGCGGAAGTCCTCGAGGCTGAACTCGGCGCGTCGCAGCTTACGTTCCATCTCGGCGGCCGCCGCGGCATCCACGTGCTCCTGAGCCCGCTCGATGAGCGTCAGCACATCGCCCATGCCCAGGATGCGCGACGCCATCCGATCCGGATGAAACGGCTCGAGGCCCTCGAGTTTCTCACCGGTTCCGACGAACAGCACAGGGGTCTGGGCCACGTCCACAATGGACAGCACCGCCCCGCCGCGCGCGTCCCCATCGAGTTTGGTAACGATCAGCCCATCGACGCCCAGCGCCGCATGGAAGCGCTCGGCCAGCGTGACCGCATCCTGTCCGGTCATCGCGTCGACCACGAGGACAACGTTCTGCGGGTGGATCGCGTCACGCATCCGCGTCAGTTCCGCCATCAGGGCCTCGTCGACGTGCTGGCGTCCGGCGCAGTCCACGATCACGACGTCGTGTCCCCCGCCGGCGGCCTCCTCCAGCGCGACGGCGGCGACCGCCACCGGGTCGGTGGCGCCGGGCCGCGTGACCACGGGAACGCCGGCCTGCTCGCCGATAACCTGAAGCTGCGTGATCGCCGCCGGCCGGCGCAGGTCGGTCGCGACCAACAGCGGATGGCGCCCCCGCCGCTTCAGGCGAAGCGCAAGTTTTCCGGCGGTCGTCGTCTTGCCCGCCCCGTGCAGGCCCACCAGCATCACCACCGTCGGCGGTCGGTCGGCGAACGTCAGCTCCTTCGCCGTGCCGCCGAGCAGGCGGACCATCTCGTCGTGCACGATCTTGACGACCTGCTGGCCCGGCGAGAAGTGCGTGAGCACGTCCGTTCCGACGGCCTGGGCGCGGACGCGCTCGACGAACGCCCGCGCGACTTTGAAATTGACGTCGGCCTCCAGCAGGGCCAGCCGCACGTCGCGCAGGGCCGCGTCGACGTCGGCTTCGCTCAGCGCGCCCCGCCCGGTCAGCGAGGCGACGACTTTCTGGAGACGGTTTTGGAGAGCTTCAAACATATCGAGATCTCCTATCGTTCTTGGCTCATGGTTCTTCGTTCATGGTTGCGGCTTTGACCAAGAACCAAGAACCAGAAACGAAGAACGTCACTTCCGAGTAGCAAGGTACACGCGGTAGCCGCTCCCGCGCTCGATCTCCCGCACCTCGTCGAATACCGTCGCGGCGTCGCGGGCGAGCGTCTTCGCTCCCTGCGCCGTGCGGGCCACAAAGTACAGCCGTCCCGGAGCACGCAGGCAGTCAAACGCTTCGCGGAGCAGCCGGTGCAGCTGCGTCTTCCCGATCCGGATCGGCGGGTTGGTCACGATGACGTCAAAGCGCCGGTCGGCGACCGGGGCCGTCCCATCCCCCTGCAAGACCTCCACGTTGTTCAGTCCGGCCAGCGCCGCGTTTTTCTTCGCCAGCGCCACGGCCCGCTCGTTGAGATCGACCATCACGACGTGCCCGGACGGCACGAGCGTCGCGGCGACGAGCCCCAGCACGCCGTACCCACACCCCAGGTCGAGCACCTCATCGGACGGATCGAGCGCCATCGCTTCCGCCAGCAGCCGGCTGCCGGCATCGACGCCGGCCGGGGCGAATACGCCGCGATCGGTCCGGAAGGTCCACTCGCGGCCCCGCAGGACCGCCGTGACCAGCCGGGGACGCGATGGGGCCGCCGGCTGCTGCGCGAAATAGTGGTCCGTCACCCCAGCCGGCGGAGAGCGGCCACGCTCTCCAGCAGGTGATCCACCGTCTGAGGATCGACCCGGCCGGCCAACCCTTTGACCGCGCGTTCCAGCACGGCGGTCCGCTCGGCCACCGCGCGCCTGAGTTCCAGCGTGTGCAGCGATTGCTCAAGCCGCTCCAGCTCGTCCACCGAACGGTGCAGGCTGTCGAAGACCGCTTGGCGAGTGATCTTCAGCATTTCCGCGATCTCGCCGAGGGAGAGATCGCGGAGGTAATAGAGCTGCAGCAGCATGCGCCGCCGTTCCGAAAGCAGCCCGCTGTATGCGTCAAACAGCATGATCACGCGCAGTCGTTCACCGAGGGCCCGGTCCATGGACAGTCCTTACTGTAAAGGTCTGCGACTTTACAGTCAATACGGAGGGTCTAGGGGGAAATTGCCTCCGCGAACGTGTGGGGATCGAACGGCTGCAGGTCGTCGAGGCCTTCGCCGGTCCCGACGAGCTTGACGGGGATGTTCAACTCGGTGGCGATGGCGAGCACGACCCCGCCGCGGGCGGATCCGTCGAGTTTGGCGAGTACGATCCCGGTCACCTCCACGGCTTGATGGAAGATCCTGGCCTGCGCGATCGCGTTCTGTCCGGTCGACGCGTCGAGGACGAGCAGCCGCTCGACCGGCGCGCCCGCCATCTCGCGGCCGATCACGCGGTTGATCTTTTTGAGCTCCTCCATGAGGTTGACCTTAGTGTGCAGACGGCCGGCGGTGTCAATGATCAGGACCCCGATCCCGCGGGCCTTCGCCGCGGCAATCGCGTCGAAGACGACCGCCGCCGGATCGGCGCCGGGGGCATGCGCAACGACGGCGCTCCCGACGCGCTGGCCCCAGATTTGCAGCTGATCGATCGCGGCGGCCCGGAAAGTGTCCCCCGCGGCCAGCAGGACCGACCGGCCTTCGGCGCGCAGCCGGTGGGCCAGTTTGCCGATCGTGGTCGTCTTCCCGGTTCCATTCACGCCGAGCATCAGCACGGCCGCCGGCGGCGGATCCAGCACCAGCGCGGAGGGGGTGCCCAGAATCTCCTCGATGGATTCGCGGAAGGCGGCGCGGCGCGCGGCTGGGTCGCGGGCCCGACGCTGCCGGATCATCATCGTGATCCGTTCCGCCGTGGCGACCCCGACGTCGCCGGCGATCAGCGCCTCTTCCAGTGCGGCGTAGAACGCCGGATCCGCGGACAACCCGAATGCGTCATCCAGACGCGCACTTAGCGTGTCGCGCGTCTTTGCCAGGCTGGATTTGAGGCGATCGACCCACTTAGACATGGGAACAGGGAACGGCGAACAGAGAACTGGCCTCTAAGATATCAACTTTGCGAGGGACAGAACGACGGGCACAGTCCCTGTTCCCAGTTCCCTGTTCCCTGTTCCCGCACTAGGTTAGTGCTGGCTCACGGACGGCGCCGGGCCCGGGCGCGAGACGCATCGAGATGATCTTCGAGACACCGGGAGTCTCCATGGTCACGCCGTAGAGCACGTCGGCGGATTCCATGGTGCCCTTGTTGTGCGTGATGATGATGATCTGCGTCTGGCCGGCCAGCTCGCGCAGGAGGGTTGTGAACTTCCGCGTGTTGGTATCGTCCAGCGCGGCTTCGACTTCATCGAAGATGGCAAACGGGCTGGGGTGGACCCGCAGCATCGCAAAGATCAGTGACAGGGCGACCAGCACGCGCTCGCCTCCGGACAGCGCCGACAGCGCGCGGGTCTTCTTGCCCGGCAGCTGAGCGGTAATCTCGATCCCGGGCTCGGCGCTCGCCGCCGCCGGCGTCGAGGGACCCGACTCTACGTCCACCAGTTCCAGCTGCGCGCGGCCGCCGCCGAACAGGCGGGTGAACAGGCGGTTGAACTCGTCGTTGACGGCGGCAAAGGTCTCCTCGAAGCGAACCCGGAGCACGCCGTCGAGCCGCTGCATCAACGCGTCGAGGACCGTTCGCGCACGTTCCAGATCGCCCGCCTGCGCCTCCAGCGCGTCGACCCTGCCGGCGACGAGCTCATGCTCTTCCAGCGCCCTCAGGTTCACCGCGCCCAGCGCGGCGATCAGCCCGCGGAGCGCCTGGATCCGCCCGAGCGCTTCATCGCGGCTGCCGGGCAGACGCGCGTCCCGCACGGCATCCCAGTCCACGCCGAACTCCTCGACGATCCGCCGCTGCGCCGCCGTGAGTTCTGTTTCGACCTGCGCCTGACGGACCTCGAGCCGGTGCGCCTGCTCTTCGATGTCGCGCAGCGCATCCTGCGTCTGGCGCCACTGGCCCTCCAGTTCCATCAGCCGCTCCTGTACGCCGGTCCGGTCTGCGTCGAGCACGGCCAGCTGTTCCCGCGTCGCCTCCTGGAGCTCCTTCAGCGCCTGGTGAGCCTGGCGCACTTCGCTGAGAGAGTGGTCCAGCAGGTGGTACTCGCCGTCGAGCACCGCCACTTCCCCCTGCAGCTGGTTCCGGCGGGCGGTGAGCTCGGCGAGCTGGCGTGTGTACTCGTCCGATCGCGCGGCCACGCCTTCAAGCACGCCCGACAGCTCGGCGAGCTGGACCCGGGCCTCGGTGAGAGCGGCGGAGGCGTCCTGGATCCGGCCGGCGGTCGACCGGAGGTCGAGCTCACCGATGGCCAGCGCCTGTTCCTGCTCGGCGAGCGCCTTCGTCACGTCGTCCTGATCAGCACCAGACCGCGCGATCTCTGCCAGCAGTTCGTCGCGCTCGGCGGCCAGCCGATCCGCGGCGCCGGCCAGCTCCCGCTGGTCGCCGGCGGCGCGCGCGGCATCGGCCCGGGCGGCGGACAGTGCCGCCTGACACGTGCCGTAGTCGGCGGCGGCCTGCTGCCGGTTCAAGTCGGCGTCACCCAGCCTCTGCTGCGCCTGCGCGAGCGCGGCCGTGACGGTCTCGCGCTCGACGGTCGATGCGTGACGCCGCGCCGCCAGGTCGGAGCACGCGGCGCGCAGCGCATCGATCCGTTCTGTGCGCCCCAGCGTGGCGGCTGATTCGTCCCCGCGGCCGCGCACGCTGATCACGCCGTCGGCGGACAGCAGTTCGCCGTCGAGGGTCACCATGCGACCGCGGAATCCCTGCCGGCGCAGCTCAACGGCCGCGTCCAGCGAAGCGATGACCATCACGTCGCCCAGCAGGGCGTCGATCACCTCCGGCGTCCCGTTCCGGGACTGCACCAAATCCGACGCCCGTCCCACCACCGCAGACGACGGCGGCGGGTCGGCGGGGCGCTGGAGGCTGAGCAGCTCCGTGGGCAGGAACGTCGCGTCACCGTTGCCGTTGCCGCGGAGGTACGCAACGCTTTGCTTGACGTCGTCAACCGTGCCGGCGATGAGTGAGAATAGGCGGCGTCCCAGCGCGGCCTCGATGGCGGGCCGGTGCGCCGGGGCCACTTGCAGCAGCTCGGCCACCGGATAGCGGATGCCGGCGAAACGCTCGGGATGCTCCTCCTTGGCCAGCAGAATCTCACGCACGCCCTGTTCGTACCCCATCCACTGCCGCTGCATCTCCTCCAGCAGCGAGAGCGTCGATGCGGCGACCTGCTCCTCGGCGGAAAGCTGCCTCAGCGCGTCCTCGATGGCGGCCTGGCGCGCCACCAGCGCGTCGGCCTCCGCCGCGGCCGCGGCACGGCGCCGGGCGGCCTCCTCGCGCTCGAGCCGGAGCGCGGCCACGTTCGCCTCCGCCGTCAGAACCTGCGTGCCCAGGGCTGCGGCGACCGCGGTGAGCTCCGCGTCGCGGGCCCGCAGCGCGTCGGCCTGGTCGTCGAGGGCGGCCATCTTCGCCTCGAGGCGGGCGCGGTCATGGGTGGCGCGGGTGCGCGCCGCCGTCAGATCCGCCGCCTGCCGACGGCCGGCGGCGAGCTCGTCCTCCAGGGTCTGGTGGACGGACTGCAACGACTCATGAGTTTCTTCAGCCAGCCGCAGCCGCTCCAGCAGTTCGTCGCGGCGCACGCGCATCGTTTCCGCCTGTTCGCGAAGCACCACCGATTCCGCTTCGACCTGACGCAGCCGGGCCTCGAGCTGCTCGACGTCGGCCATGACCCGCTCGCGCTGGGCGGCGTTGCTGCGCGTCCGCTCCTGCAGAATCTGCAGCGTGGACTCCTTGGTGCCGAGGTCCTCGACCGCCTGGAGCAGCGTCCGCTGGCCCTGCTCCCAGTCATGCGCGGCCTGCGCCGCGCGCGCACGTGCCTCGTCGATCTGGCGGCCGACTTCGCTGCCCGCGGTGGCCAGGGTTTGCAGCCGCTGCTGAGTTGATTCGGTCTGCACGGAGATGCGCTTGAGGTTCCCGACGACGCGGCGGGCCTCGTCAACCTGCAGCCCGAGTTCCAGGTGTCGCACCTCGGTGGTGTACGACCGGTGAAGTTCGGCGGCCGCGGCCTGTTCGCGAAGCTGCTCACGCTGCGCCCGCAGTTCCGCCAGGACGTCGGCGACACGCTGGAGGTTGGCGGCGGCGTGCTGCAGCCGGCGCTCCGCCTCGCGGCGGCGGCGCTTGAACCGCGCCAGCCCCGCCGCCTCTTCGAGCCAGGCCCGCCGCTCCACGGGTCCGGCATTGAGCACGGCGTCGACCTGGCCTTGCCCGATCAGTGAATACGAGCGTCCGCCCAGCCCGGTGCCGAGGAACAGCATCTGGATGTCCCGCAGCCGGCTGACGGCGTTGTTGAGGAGGTACTCGCCCTCGCCGCCCCGCTGCGCGCGCCGGGTCACGGTGATCTCGGCGTAGTCCAACGGCAGCACGCCCGAATCATTGTTGATCGTCAGCGCGACTTCCGCCATGCCCATTGACCGCCGTGACGCGCTCCCCCCGAAGATGAAGTCGTCGAGCCGTCCGCTGCGCAGGCTGCGGAAGGCCATCTCGCCCAGCGCCCAGCGGATGGCGTCGAACACGTTGCTCTTCCCGCTGCCGTTGGGGCCGACGATCGCGGTGATCCCGGGAGTGAACTCGATCTCCGTGCGGTCCGCAAACGTCTTGAATCCGTGCAGCTCCAGGCGCTTCAAATACACAGTCCGTGTCCTCCTCGATGCCCGCGGCGTGCGCTGGTCTGGCGGTGGATCGCAGCGCGCGCCCCGGGACGGGTGCGACTAAGGTCCGATGTCAGTGGTGATGCACGGCCAGCAGCGAATCGTAGACGCCGACGATCTCGCCCGTTACGTGCTCCAGCGAAAACTTCTGTGCCGCCGCCCGGCCCGACTCGCCGAACCGGTGCCGCAGCCGGTGGTCGTCGAGCAGCGATTGAATCCGGAAGGCCAGCGCCTCGGCCGACGGCGGGGCGAGAAACCCCGTGGTCGCGTCGGCCACGGCATCGGCGATACCGCCGGCGCCGACGGCCACGACCGGCAGGCCCGCGGCCATCGCCTCGATCACGGCCAGGCCCTGCGTCTCCGTCTGCGACGCGAAGACGAACATGTCGCCGGCGGCGATGCACTCCAGCGTCCGCCGGTGGGGCTGCAGGCCCGCAAAGATGGTCCAGTCGGCGACACCCAGCCGAGTCGCGGTAGCTCGCAGATCATCCATTTCCGGTCCTTCGCCCACGATCAGCAGTCTGGCGCCGTAGCGCCGAGGGATCCGCGCGAAGGTGTCCAGCAGCAGATCCACGCTCTTTTCCTTTCCCAGCCTCGACGCGGTAACCAGCAGCGGCTGGTCCGCGGCAATCCCGAACGCCGGCCGGACCCAGGCCGGCGACAGCCGCTCGAACAGCGCGAGATCGACGGTCCCCGTCGGCACCACATCGATGCGGCTGGTGACGCCCCGTTCGCGCAGGTAGGCGGCCACCGCCGGCGACGGGGCAATCGTGGACGATGCGTGGTTGGCGTACCAGGTCACGTACCCGCGAACCATACCGCGGCTCAACCCCGCCGGGACCCACGTCGCGTAGTGGACGTACTTCTCGTACAGCGTGTGATGCGTGAATACCAGCGGGACGCCGCGCCGCCGCGCCTGTCCCGCGGCCGCCGTCCCGAGCAGGAACGGAGTGTGCGAGTGCACGAGATCCAGCGGGATCTCCTCCAAACGCCGGCCGATCGCCCGCGAGACCGGCACTGCCAGGGGAAAGTTCTCGCTGCGCAGCGGGCGGAACGATGGAAACCGGATCACGTCGGGATCGGCGTCCTGATACCCCTGGTACGTAGGGGCGACCACCAGGACGTAGTGACCCCGCGCCCGCAGCGCGCGGACCAGCGCGTCGAGGGAATGGACGACGCCGCTGACGCGCGGCAGATACGAGTCGGTGAACATGCCAATACGCACAGGCGTCTACCCAGTCTTCCCCGTCTACTCCGTCTTCCCAGTCTACCCCACTTCGTTTCATGAGACTTGTCGGCCATCCGTGCGGCGTCTCCTGTCTGGTTCTGACGGAGAAGACTGAGGAGACTGAGTAGACAGTGAAGACGCAGTTTCCAGTAGTTGGAGGACGTCGGACAGCCGAAACCGTCGCTGCCCCCCGGCCGTGCGCTGGCACGGCAGCTTGCCATGCTCCGTGTATCGCCGGACCGTAGCCTTGCTGAGGTTCAGGATCGCGGCCGCTTCGTGCAGGGTGAGGACGGGGTCCATCAACCGGTGGATGATCTCGTCCCGCGTCTCGGTGAGCGGCCGCCGGCCCCCCTTCTTGCGCGGGACTGCCGACATTCCCAGATCGATCGGCAGCGTCTCCTGCTTCAACACCCGCCGGGATGACTTTGCCCGCCGGGGGGGCCGCGCGCGCGCCACGGGCGCCGAGACCCCTGAAGCGGTCAGGACGTCCACACGCGGACTGAAGCTGGGAGCAGGAGACTCAGAAGCGGGCGTGGCCGCCGGGGGACCCGGCGAGGGTTCCCTGGCGATGACTTCCAGATACCGATACCAATCCCGAAGGTCTTTCACGGCTTCGCCCCGGTGTATGTAGTAGTGCGACGAGGTGTCCGGCCCATGCTGCGGTCGGGCGAAAGCTTTATTAGCGTTTCGTGAAGGCGCCGATTATTCCTCTAGTCACATTCCATGGCCCTCTCCCGCTTACGGGAGAGGGAGGGGGTGAGGGTTACCCTGCCTGCGGCTCCGGCGGGATGCCGCGCAGGCGCTCGGTGCTTGCCGCCACTTCGGCCAGCACGGCGGGCCGATCGGCCAACGCCCGCGCTTGGGCCGCGGCAATCTGCACCTGGACGGCGGCTGAGGCTGTCGCAGCCTCATCTTCATCGAGGACTCGGAGTGCGCCGTCGGGGGTAATCAACAGATCGACGGCCAGATCGTGCCACTCGACGGCATCCTGTCGGATCGTGACAGCGGCGGCGAGGTTGAAGTAGTACGCGATGGTCCCCCCGTCGGCATCGACCCAGTGGTAGACGTTGTAGGGCCGGTCGGGCCAGTAGTAGGCATAGGTTGTGCTGTTATCGGGGATCAGAACATCAGCAACGTGTCGGCCCTGCACGATCGGATAAAGCAGTACCGCCCGCTCGGCCGACCGTTCTAACAGGCGGCAGACGAATTCCTGCCGGCCGCCGCCCAGCGTGTGCTTGATTTCCTTGATAGGGGTCCCGCCTGCCATGAGGAAGAATCCTTCATGATCCGCGCAACCCCTCCGTTGAACCGGCAGCTCTGGCGCTGGTACCTCCTGCTGGTCGTTGCCAACGAACTCGATCTGGTCTACACCTACTTCGGGCTGGGACGCGGCTTCTTCGTCGAGGCGAATCCTCTCATCCAGCCCTATCTGCTGACCCTGTGGCCGATTGCGCAGAAGGTCATGCCGCTGCTAGGACTGGGGATCGCGATCGTGGCGGTGCTGCGGACGACCGTCCGGCGCCAGGAGGTCGTGCTGACGGTCCTCCAAGCGGTCACGGCCGTCTACGCCGTGCTCTCCTTCATACATGTGGTGAACCTGCTACAGGCGATCTGGCGAGGATAGGATCACTGGCGCCGCCATGCACCGGAGCGAAGCGACTGGTGCATGGTCGGGGAGGGGGGATTTGAACCCCCGGCCTCAGCGTCCCGAACGCTGCGCGCTAACCAAGCTGCGCTACTCCCCGACGTGCCAACCCATTTTACACTACTGACCCTTGCTGGTCGATGGCCGTCGCGCCGCTGGATAGCATGGACCTACTGGATGACCGGATGCGTACCCGGCGGCCCGAAGTACAGTTCGGCCTCGTACTCATTGTGTGCCCGACACCGAAGTTCGATGTTGTCGACCGTCGCCTGTCCTCCCACCGCATGGGGATCAAGGTGGTGGAACTCCACGAATGTCCGCTCACCACATCGGCGGCCGTTGTGAGCCACGAAGGCGCAGGCGCCGCCGTCTCGCTCCCAGACCTTGCGCTTGACTTCCGCCGGAATGTGACGTGAGTGTGGATCTGTACCGCGCCCGCCGCGTGGACGGTCGGTCGCGGCGATCTTCTCCTTCTCCAGCTCTCTGACGAGTAGCCTCAGCGCCTTCGCGATCACCTCTCCGGCGTCTCCACTCGGAATCTGATGGCGGAGCAGGTTTTGGGCACGACGCAACATATCGTGTGTCTCCGCGGTTGCCGTGAATTCGACTTTGAAGCGCCTGGGTGACAAGGGCACGACCACCGGCCGCTTTGGAGGGCGAATCTCAAGGACCGGTGCCGCCGGTGTTGTCGCCTCGTCACCGCCAGCGTCAGCTTCCGGCGCTGGATTGAACACCAGACTGGCGGTGCGAGTGGGGAGCTGCCGAATAGTGGACGGCACGGCAAGGCGCGGCCGCAACCCGGCGACGAGTCGCTCGACCTCGTGCCGCCCCTTGTCCTTAGCGGCTTCGAGGAGCTTCTGATGGTTGGCTGGCGTTAGTTCCGGTGCCAGCACTCGAATGGTCGTGAGGTTAATCGATCCCGCGGCGAGCATTTCGAGGATGACCGGGTATCGTCTGGCCACCCGGGCGGCCTCTGCCCGTCGATAGGCAGAATACTCCGAGCAGTGCAGTACTCGCATGCAGTAGGCAAACAGCGTGGAGCATCCCTCGCCCAGGTAGAGGCGGCGTTCCTCGAGTTCGGCTAGGTGGGCAATCAGCGTCGCTGTCGCCTCACGTTCACGTTGGGCCAGGACCTCAACGCGGGCCAGGAGATCTCGGTCGGAGAGCTGTTTGACTTCGGACGGTCTGTGAGTGAACATGCCACATCTTACCATGGCGTTTTCGGAGCCCTGCAGAAGCCCTGCAGACTGCTTCAAGCAGACAATTCGATTTTGATCAATCGCCTGACTGATGGAGTCAGCTGTGGTGGTTTTCCGACGCAATACTGAGCCTTCCTGACAATCGAGGGAACGATCGCTCTATGAGTTGTTTCCGACCTGTCAATACCGTACATGGGGCTAATCTGCAACATTTTCCAAAACCTGCACCGGTGCAGGTTTTGTTCTGTCGCATGAACTAGCGACGAACATTGGCAGGAGTTGAATCGCTAAGTCAGACGAGCGGCCGGCGGGTGGTAGCCACGACCGAAGATTGGAGGAAGGCAACCAGGCGCAGGCCAAAAGGCCTGCATATGATCCGGGCCGGCCGACTCGTAGCGAGTGGCCGCCCCGAGCCGTCCCTCCCCGCTAAGATCCGGAGGGAACTTCACCTTCCTTCTTCTCTTCCTCGGCCTCGGCCGGCTTCGCGGCGGCTTCCGGCTCGATCACCTGGCGGAGCAACTCCCCGGCGATGTCGCCGATCGTCACCCGGCCCTCTTCTTCCTGGGTCTTCATGAACTCCTTGACGCGCTTACGCTCCCTATCCCGCT